>CANGUS010000006.1 GCA_947457085.1 Bacteroidota bacterium | reverse complement strand
GAGGAAGCGGTGTGGCTGTTATGTTAGAAATTGTCGCAAAATTGAAACAACAAAAACCAACCATTGGGATTGATTTTTTATTTACAGATGTAGAAGATGTTGGTAAAACCGAGTGGACCGAAGAAAGCTATTGTTTAGGAACACAGTATTGGGCAAGAAACCCACATGTAGCAGGTTATAAAGCAAAATTTGGTATTTGTTTGGATATGGTAGGTGCTAAGGGTGCGTTGTTTCCTTTAGAAGCATTTTCAAAATACTATGCGCCGGATGCTCAAAAACAAATTTGGGATATTGGCAACCGATTAGGTTATTCTGCTTATTTCTCTTACAACGATGGTGGTCAAATTACCGATGACCATATTCCAATCAATGAAATTGCTAAAATTCCATGTGTCGACATTATCAATCTTCAATACACTGGTTTTGGTACTCATTGGCATACACACAATGACAACATCCAAATAATAGATAAAAACACACTCAAAGCAGTTGGACAAACCGTTTTGCAAACGTTGTATGAGGTGGAGTAAATTACAAATGACCGTTTAATTTTTATTTAAAATGCCGCTGTATACCTTATGATCAAAATAGGCCTTATAATAATACAGTCCATTGGGTTGATTTTTTAAATCAATTTCTTTGCGTAAGATTTCGTCCTTTATTTTTTGTCCGTTGATATTAAAGACTTGCATTGTTCCTTTTACAAAACTACTTGGAAACGAAATATTGAAAACACCATTAGATGAAGGATTGGGATAAATTGGCAGTTGATTGAATAAAGAAATATCGTTTACAGCACCAGGACCATATGCATATCCTTTTTCAAAATCATCAATTATCCAACCTTGTTTGTTGTTGTTGATGCTGTCGGATTTAAATACAAAACGGATCGCATTTAATCCACCTGACCGGCCTGGTTTAATAGGAAATGCCATATTAATCCAAAGAGAAGTATATCTCCAACCATTACTATTTCCACTCCATGCTTTGGTTCCATTTAATAAGGTGTCAAATGGTTGATTGGAGTTAGTAGATAAATTGTTAGTATATAAATTACAAGCATTCCATCTATTTTGAAAATGATTATTAGGGAAACCGAAGTTTAAAGAATCCACTTTATGCCATGTCATTCCAGAGTCATTTGAAAACTCTAGCCAACATCCATCTAATAAACTATCGGTATCAAATTTGTGCCAAAATTTTAAGTAAAAGTTATAATAATATTGGTTGCCATTATTGGGTAACATAAAATTAAATGCTGAATAATTATTGATCGAATATGGGTTTAAACTATCTGTAAAAATTGCACATGATGTATCTCTTGTATTGGAGGTTCCAAATTTTGTAGTTTTTCCTTTTTGCCAAATATTATTTGCAGTAGATTCAATATTTATATTAAAATTGGGATTGAAATTTGTATCGCATAAAGTATATGAACTGTCAATGTAGGCGCCAAAATTTGGTTGATTAAAACAGGATGTAGAATCGAAATATTGTGCTTTTGTAAAAAAGGGTGCTAATAGTAAAACAGCTAGTATCAATCGTTTTCTCATCGTTATTTTACTTTTCATGAAATAAAGATACTTGTTATATGCTGATAAAAAAAGTACTAAACAGTTGCTATGTTTTATAAGAAATAAAAAAACCTTTCCAACTGATAAAAATTGGAAAGGTTTTCATTCTTTTTAATCTGTATATGCTTTTAGTTTTTTACTGGTAAAAAGCTATACTGTTTTCCATAATCCATCATTTGTTGAAAAAAGGACGTTGGATACTCTACCTTCACATCGCTGAAATCACCTTCTTCAGTAATTAATGTTAAACGAGGTTGAATAAATCCTCGGTAAGGTTTAATGCCTAATGTATTAAAACGAGCCAATACTTCTTTATGCAAAGCTTGGTCTACTTTTACGCCATAGTTTTCAACCAAAGCTTGTCCTGCTGTAAAGTCGCCTTCTGATTTGATGCGTTGAATTTCACGCAATAAATCGCCAAACAGTTTTCTTAATTTTACATAGTCATTGATTTGCACATAGGTTTTTTTCCCTTTTTTCACAAACTGAATCACGTTCTCTTTTTTCCCTTTTTCATACACCCATTTTGCATTTAACTGACGGTTGCGCATGTGTGCTTCTTCAATATCGTCGCCCAATTGAATGCGAGTTAATTGTGTCATTAATCCATTCATGATATAACTGTCATACTCAGCTTTGCCTACTTCTAATGAAGGCATTACGCCTATGTCTACCAATTTTTGATCCATGATGTAGTATAAGCCTACTAAATCGGCACGTGCTTCTTCTAAACAACTGGCATAGTTTTTCAAGGTTTTATCGGTTGTTTCTACGCCTTCATTGATTTGCCCTGAGGCATGCCCAATACATTCGTGCATGTCGGTATGTAGGTCGGCAGCCAAGGCTCCATATTGTTTTATTCTGGCTTTCACTGCATCGTTTAAACCAAATTCATCTAAAGTACCTTTTTGTGCCGATGCCACATTGTAGCTGTGTATGATATTGCTTAATGAAACCGATTTGCTACCATGATCTTTACGGATCCAATCGGCATTGGGAAGATTAATACCAATGGCTGTGGTTGGCGCTAGGTCGCCACTTTCGGCAATTACGGTAATGGCTTTGGCAATAATTCCTTTCACCGTTTTCTTTTTATGGGCAGGCATTAAAGGTGAATTGTCTTCAAACCACTGTGCTTCTTTGGCAATGGCTTCTAATCGTTTAGAAGCCTCTTCATCTTTAAAGCTCACATAGCTTTCATAACTTCCTTTTTTGCCTATGGCATCTAAATACACTTCAATAAAACCATTGATGCCGTCTATTTTACTTTCGGTATCATTTACCCAAGCAATGCTGTATTCATCAAAGTCTTCTAAATCTCCGGAGTTTAAAAACTTCACTAATAACTCAAGGGTTTTTTGTTGTTTTTCATTTTCAGCTACTTGGATGGCTTTTTCTAACCAAAACACAATTTTTTCAATAGCCTCTCCATACATGCCTTGTGCTTTCCAAACTTTTTCTTTTACAACGCCATCTTCTTTCACCAATTTGCTGTTTAAACCCCAACTAGGTGCATTGCCAGTGGTAGGCATTTGATCATAAAATGCTTCTACCTCTTTTTGCGTTACGCCTTCATAAAAATTATTACTTGAGGCAATAATATTGTCTATTCCTGCTCGTTGATCCACGCATTTTGGCTCCACCGTTAAGTCGTAAAAAAGCGGTTTTACGTAGTTTTTAAACTCCCCTATGTATTTTGCTAGTTCTGGTGAATTTTTTTGTCCACCATTGCCATCTTCGTTTTGTATCCAAAAATCATCTTCGGGATAAATGTGCGGTAACAGGGTAGTATTACAATTATCAATTAATGATTCAAAATATGCCCAGCTACAAGCGGGAATAAATTTTTCATTTCCATAGTGATGATGATTGCCATTGCTAAACCAAAAACGGCCACAATAGTCTTCAAATTTTTTCCAATCGGCCGAATTTCTGTCGCCTTCATAAGTGCCATAGATGGTTTCTATCGTTTTGCGAAGCAATAAGCCATGTTTGCTTTTTTGGTCATAAATAATATCTCTGCCACACATCGTAGCTTCATATAAATAATATGCCAACTCTTTTTCTTTAGGCGATAGTTTTTCAAAACCCGGTATTTCATAGCGAAGCACTTGCAAATCGGCAAACGACTCTGCCATTACATTAAAAGTAGATTTTGCATTTTGCACTTCTTTGGGTTGAGCATTAGAAGTTTGTAAACTCATAGAGGTAATTGCAGCAATTGCAATCAAATTTTTTAGTTTCATGAATATCATATTAAGGTGTAAATATAAGGAAGAGATGTGGGATGTAACATGTCGGATTGCTGTTTTTTAAATCCCTGAAGACTCCTATCATCCAGAACCTGTTGGGATTGTAAATTGGAGTGGTCCAATTTGTAATTATACCCGTCCAATTTGAAATTGAGGAGATGTACAATCAATGATTTTAGGTGATTGCTTTTATAAACTATTGAGTATCAAATAAAGAGTTGCTAAAATTCCAAATAGCTAAAAAAATGTCAGGCTTAAAAGGGTCTTAACTGAAATTTATTTTTTAAAAATAAGTTGTTCGAAAAATAAAATAGGATTATATTTATACTGAAAAACACATAGATCTTGATTTAATGAAACATAACAGCGTTTAGCTAAAATGTTGCAAAGTTTGTAGTATTTTATTTGTCAATCGAAAACATTTGGAAAATCATTAAAATCCATGATAAACAAAAATGAAAAGTAAATTGAGGAGATGTAAATTTAAGAACAAGCAACCATGGTTTGAGTTTATCAAGTAAACCATTCAAAAATTACCAAACTCTGCCAGCCGTTGGTCTGAAAGAATGAGTAGTTTGCTCACCAACAAAAAATAATCTACTAAAAAAATGAAAAATTTAAAATTAATCGCACTCACTTTGCTAGCATTCGTAACTATCGCAAGTACAGTATTTGTGAGTTGTCAGAAGCAACAGGAGGAAACCTCATCTAATTGCAAAGCTTGTGATTCAAACACAAACTTCGAATATAAAACAATTTCCTTATTAAATAAAAATATTGAATTAAAAGTTTATGGCAATGCCGTTGATAATACTTCATTTAGCTATGCTGATTATAATATTGAGTCAATAAAAAGTGAATTATTATCAATTTTTAAAATCGAAATAAATGAAGATTTTAAAAATTATAGAATAGCTTCAGCTACTTTATTTTCAAAAAATATAATCACAAATAATTTAAAAATAGAAAGTGCTAATTTTAATGCCATTTTGTTTTATTTAATTAAGGGTAATATTTATAAAACAGTATTGTTTGAAAAAAGAAACGGCGTTTTTCTAACAAATCCAGATTTGCTTGTAACATCCGAAGTAATTTCATCAAATGATATAAACAATATTTCCCAAAATGTATTGCTTGATAAATGTGTTTCTACTATTTCTTTTATTGGTTTTTCAAAATTATTAAAAACTGCTAATAGAATGTCAACACTTCAAACAAAAATAAACAGTATCACTGAATTAAAAAATAAAACAAGAACTGTGAATGGGCCTGGTGGTGGCAATAATGGTCCAATCACATGTAATGCTCCTTGTCCATTAAGCACTCATGCATATTGTACAGCTCAAGAAAGTCAATCTGGTGGTGAACATTGGTTCTGTGCTGCTGATATTGTTGGTGATTGTATGGCTGATGCTATGGTAGTAAAAATAAAAGAAGTTGGGGGCAATTTAACAAACTATAATTTTGAATTCTTCTATAATTCTTTGTATTCATTTAGAGACCAATATTTATCAGATAAAGTTAAGGGCAAAATAATAATTGCAGATTACTATGAATTGTCAAAAAAATTACCTTTACAAGAATTAGACTTGTCTTTTTGCACTTCTTCATTTGATTTTGTAACTTCAAAAATCATTCCAATTGCAAATGACTTAGTAAGTAACCCAAATTCAAATAGTGTATTAATAAAGGCTGCTGATAAAGTACAAATTGTTGATTATTTAATACTAGTAAAAAATAAATATCAAGATATTGAATCTAAAAATAAAATTGATAAAATAATTGATTATGTAATCCTATTCGAAGATAAATCTAACTACTTTATTACTAATTATTTAAGCAATTAATATGAAATTAATAGCAATTTGTTCAATATTCCTTTTGAGTTGTATAGTAAATAAAAAAACTATCATTGGGTCTTATAAAAGTGAAAAGCCAACTTTATTAAATAATTTATTTTCAACGAATTGTTATATAAAAAATCTTTCAATTGAATTATTCAAAGATTCTACTTTTAAATATTATAGTTGTGCTCAAGTATCAGAAGGCAATTGGTGGGTTGTAAAAGATACATTATTTATGAAATGTCAATCAATAAAATATATTGAAGAAAAATATAATAATGATCCCCAATATGCTAAAGGACTCATTTGCTTTAGTGAAGTAGAACATTTTTTAATAAAAAATAATAAATTAGAATCTACAATTACTGTAAATAAAAAGAAATGTAGTATTATACTTTCTAAAGAGAATAGTTAGATATTATTTATCATTTTGAGTAAGAGCAAAAAAATCCGAAGCTTAAAACTTCGGATTTTTTACCTAGCCTTCGTGCAACTTTGTGCCTGTTTGTATTGGAGGCAAGCTATGAAAAATAAAAACTTTTTTCTTTTGAATAACTGATTAAATTTGCGACACAAAAAGAATTTTAGATGAGATACAATGAACTATGTGCCATTTCAGGATTAAGTGGATTATACCAATTGCTTTCAACCAAAAGTGATGGGGCTATTGTGAAAAGTTTAGAAGATGATACAACTAAATTTGTAGCTGCTCGTTCGCACAACGTTACGCCTTTAGATAGTATTGAGGTGTATACTGAAACAGATAATATTCGTTTATTTGAAGTGTTTCAAAATTTTAAGGCAAACGAATCAAAAGCGAAAGAACTAGATATTACCAAGCTTGACAATAAGAAAATTAAAGAAACATTTGGTATTTTGTTGCCCCAGTACGATAAGGAAAGAGTGTATGTGAGCGACATGAAAAAAATAATTAAATGGTTTGGTATCTTAAAAAAACTAGACCTTTTGAACGCTGAGCCAATGACCGAAACAGCAGAATAGGTTAAATAGCATTTGCATATATAGAATATAATAGTAGTTTTGTATTCTAATTATCCTTAAAACGAAACACTAACAACTAAAAAAATTATAAAATGAACATTCCTGCAGAATTAAGATACACATCAGACCACGAATGGGTACGTTTAGAAGGCGACATCGCTACCATTGGCATTACAGATTTTGCTCAACATGAGTTAGGTGACATCGTATTTGTAGACATCAATACCGTTGGGAAAGAACTTGCTTCTAACGAAATTTTTGGTACTGTAGAAGCGGTGAAAACAGTATCTGACTTGTTTTTGCCTATGGCAGGAACTATTTTAGAAGTGAATGCTGGCCTAGAATCGGCTCCAGAATCAGTAAATACAGATGCCTACGGTGCTGGTTGGATGGTGAAAGTAAAAGTTTCTAATCCTGATGAGTTTAACTCATTATTAGATGCTGAAAAATACGGCGCATTAATAGGCTAGTATTTTTGATAAAAAATAAATAATTGAGATAGTTGCTACTGAAAAGTGCAAACTATTGGTATTCATTATATCTTTAAGCCCTGCTATAAACCGCAGGGTTTTTTTTATGCTTAAAAAAGGGTTTCAGTTTGTAGAAAATCATCGAAAAATTTCATTCGCCTTGGCGGTGTTTTGGACGATCATCATCCTCTACGGGGTATCGTTGCCAGGTAAAGAACTTCCTAAACTGAATTTATTTGATCATTTTGATAAAGTAGTTCATTTCATCTTCTTTTTTGTCTTTTTTATTTTATGGAAAATGGTTTTCTCCCAACAAGATAAAAGCTCCCGAATGATTATTGTGATTGCCATTGCCTTTGGTTTTGGAATTGAATGGTATCAATTGAATTTTGTTGTAGGCAGAAGTTTTGATGTTTGGGATGGTATTTTTGATTCCTTGGGGGCAGTTTTTGGGTTTTTATTTTATCGATATTATTTGAAGGTGTAGTTTGTCTGAATCATGGATGAGGAAGATTACACGGATTGCACGGATATTGAGGATAAAGAAAATAATTCCTAAATTTGATTAATGGAATTAAAATACAAAGAAATCACTGAAAAAATAATTGGAGCATCTTATGAAGTGCATAATTTTTTAGGCAATGGATTTCAAGAAGTAATCTATCAAAGAGCTTTAGCCTATGAAATGCGAAAGAAAGGATTAGTATTTGCAAGAGAAATAGAACAACCCATTTTTTATAAAGAAATAGAACAACCCATAGGCACAAGACGAGCTGATTTTATGGTATAAGGCAAGGTATTAGTAGAATTAAAAGCAATCATTGTATTAGAAGATGTGCATACAGCACAATTATTAAATTATTTAAGAGCTTATAAAATTGAAGTTGGGTTATTGATAAATTTTGGAAGTAAAAGCATGACCTTTAAAAGATTGGTATTGTAAAAATAGTTTAATTTAATTCAGTGAAATCGGTGTCATCTGAAAAATCCGTGATTCTGACAAAAAAATCTGACATCAATTCACTACATTAGCGTTTTATAAAAATTAGTTGAGGTATTGAAAAAGCGAATTACAGTAATAGGAAATGGGAGTTGGAGTTCGGCATTGGTAAAAATATTAACCGATAATGGACATACCATTAATTGGTGGATGCGAAGTGAAAAAGCCATCGAGAAAATAAAGGCAACAGGCCATAATCCTCACTATTTAAGCATTGTAAAGTACAATACAACGCAGTTAAACCTATTTCATTCCATTTCCGCAGCGATTCAACAAGGAGATATTATTTTATTGGGCATTCCATCGGCTTTTATTGTTGACATGCTTTCCGAATTGCCCAGCAACGTTTTTGAAGGAAAAATGATCGTATCAGCCGTTAAAGGAATTATTCCCAATAAAAATCAGTTGGTAAATGAATATTTAGCAGATCAATTTAATGTATCCTTGAATGATTATTGTTGTATTTCAGGCCCTTGTCATGCCGAGGAAGTGGCCGCAGAAAAATTATCCTATTTAACATTTGCCTCCTCGAACGAAGCATTGGCACAAGACGTAGCGACCTTTTTTGACAATAAAAATTTGAGAACAGTTGTTAGCAATGATATTTATGGGGTTCAATATGCTTCCGTATTGAAAAATATTTATGCCCTTGGAGCTGGAATTGCGCATGGTTTAGATTATGGCGATAATTTTTTAAGCGTTTATATCACCAATTGTTTTTCGGAACTACAACAATTTATGAATGTGATTAGTACCCAAATGCAACATCACTACAATACCAGTGCTTATTTGGGCGATTTATTGGTTACTTGCTACTCGCTGCACAGTAGAAATCGTACGTTTGGCAATTTTATAGGAAAAGGGTATACCGTGAATGCCGCTAAATTAGAACTGAATATGGTTGCAGAAGGCTATTATGCCAGCAAAGGAATTTTTGAAATCAGCAATCGGTTAAATTATCATTTGCCCATTGCGGATGCTATCTATAAAATTTTATGGGAAAACGAAAATCCTACACAAGCATATCAAACCATCGAAAAAATATTTAATTAATCTAGATTTAGCTTAATTTGGATGTGTTAAATTTTTTTTTAATAAAATAAAAACATTTATGTAAATTTACCTCGTGTATTCAAAAACATCTGATACACAATGAACTTTTAAATGAATACAGCATGAAAAGAATTTCACTCATAGCAATTATTTTAACTCTATCTATTTTTGCAAATGCGCAAATTAGTGGAGTAAAGAATATTCCAGGAGATTATGCCTCATTAGCAGCAGCTATAACTGCATTAAACACTTCGGGAGTAGGAGTAGGTGGGGTTACAATTAATTTAAATCAAGTAGAAACGGCTCCAGCTGGAGGATACTTGTTAGGTTCAGCTATTTTAAATCCAACTAGTGGTGTGGCCAATCCAATTATAATTAATGGAGGTAACAATACTATTACCGCTCAAGCCACTGGTACTTCAACCACATCAGATGCTGTTTTTAGGTTAGCTGGTCCTGATTATGTAACATTAAATCAATTAAAAATAGTTGAAAATGCTGCGAATACCACCGCTGCCTCACAAATGGAAAGAGGAATTGCAGTGATGGCCTTTAATTCATCAGATGGTTCACAAAATGTTACCATTCAAGGATGTAATATCTCTTTAGCCGGAACAACTCAAAATAATTCGAATGAAACTGGTATTTTGTTAACGAATGTCTTTTTTAATAATACTACCTCTGCATATATTACAGCGGTGGTACCAACAAGCTCGGCTGGGAAATTTGATAGCATAGTAGTGAAATCAAATACGATTACAAATTGTTATACAGGAATTGCAGCACATGGAGGAACAGTAGCTACTACTGCCCCTAATTTGTTGCAAACAAGAGTAGTTATTGGAGGTACCTCCTCTGCAGATGCCAATACAATAACAGGATATGGTGGACAATTATTGGCTGCAACCACTATAGGATATGGGGTTTATGTTAATTCAGTAGCGAATGAATATACGAGTTACAATAATTTGTCTGCTACCAGCATATTTAGCCCAGTGAATCATGTTCATGTGACGGCATGTGCTGGGAATATTGTTACCTCAAATAATACGATTACATTTGTTACTGGAGCTGCATCAACAGGAGCACAAAATGGAGTTAACGTATCCGCTTTTAGTGCTACCCTTACCAATACTTCTCGTTGCGATAGCAATTTAGTTCAAAATGTCACATTAGGAGGAACCAGTGTTTTTATAGGTATCAATCATAGTATATTAGGTTTAACAGGGTCTATTTTTTATAATAATCACAACAAAGTAGAAAATATTACAAGAACAGGAACGGGAGGTAATATTACCGGAATTTTGTTGTCGTCAACTTCCACAACGAGTGTTCCTTCTGATAAACAACAGATAAATAATACCGTAAAAAATATTACAGTAGGTGCTGGTACAGCAGCATTCAATTTTAATGGTTTGCAATGGACAGGAACTTCCGGATTAATGAAGGGGAATACCGTTGATAATATCAATATCACCAATTCGGCTACTGCTGTATCTAATATTACATTAATCTATAGCAATTGTAATATAGCTACCGGTTTAATCGTTCCACACAATGTAGATTCAAACATTGTAAAAACAGTAAATTTAACAGGACCTTCCTTTGCGGCCTTTGGGATTACGTTAATTGATGGAGCTGCAGTTAATAATACCTTCTCAAGAAATATCATTACTGCTCTTTCAATCATTGGTGGAGGTACCGTTGGTAGACTAGAAGGTATTTTTGATTCAGTAAATACCGGAACTGCTTTATTAAATATCAATAATAATATTATTTCTAATTTTTCTGCTTCTGCCGCAAATACAGACAACGCTGTTAAGGGAATCAATGTGATATCAGGAGATGCTACAAAAAATTTAATTTACAACAATACCATTTATTTAGGAGGAGGATCTACAATTACTTCTACGGGAACCAATTTTGGTGTGTCGGGTGTATGTTTTTCTGTTGGTGTAACTATTAAAAACAATATCATAAACATTGCTGCTACCTCAAATGGAACAGGGAGAGTAGCTGCCATTCGTTCTTTATTAGCTGGGACAGCAAATGTTATTTCTGCTAATTTTGGATCGAATAGTTCAAATAATATTTTATTTGCTCTCAATGCAACCAACTCCTTTTTATATGCTGAAAGTGCGATAGGCGTTGCGCCAGTCGTATTTTATAATTTAACGAATGATCCTAATTTTAATACTTCTTGTAGTATCTTTAAATCTGTTGCAGGAGTAAGGGGTACAAACACATATTCTGGAAATAACTTAGCTTTAGTATCTACAGGGGTATATGCACCAACGGGTACCAGTTTAGCAGAAAGCAATGCAGTACCATTGGCATCGGTAACAACAGATATTTTTGGAACCATAAGACCTTCTACTCCCGACTGTGGTGCTCTTGAGTTTGCGGGAACTCCGAGTGATTTCTCAGGCCCAACGATTACCTATACTAAATTAGACAATACCACATTTTGTACTACATTGCCTGTGTTAACTGCTACTATCACAGATGCTTCAGGAGTAAATGTTGCTGCAGGAACTAAACCAAGAATGTATTTCAAAAAATCTACAGACAATGATACGTATACGGGAAATACCAATGCAGACAACGGTTGGAAATTTGTAGAAGCTTCGAATGCAGCTTCTCCTTTTGAATTTCAAATGAATAGTGCAATATTAATGTCTCCTGTTGTTGCAAATGACACGATTCAATATTTTATTGTTGCACAAGATTTAGTAAGTACTCCAAATATTGGAACCAATCAAGGCTCTTATGCTGCTGGCTTCTGTCCTTCAAGTGTTAATTTATTAGCTGGTGCATTTCCTTTGCAAGCATCTCCAGCTATAAATAATTTTATAATCTTATTTCCAAACATCACATTAAATGCAACGGCCACTCCAAGTGTTATTTGTATTAATACTCCATCAACGTTGACCGTAGTAGATACATTAACCAAAATGGGTGCATTTCCAACAGGATATACAGGACCATTTGTAACAGGTGTAGATGACCAAGAAATTAGAAGAGTACAAATTATTGGAACGAGTTTAAACAACAGTTCAACCTGTACTACAACAGGTGGGGGAGCTGCCAATGGATTACCAGCATCTATTCAAAATAGATATTCGAATTATACATCAACCGTTCCAGCTGTTACATTAACTAATGGGACAATATATACAGGAAATATCGATGCTTCAGCTTGTGCAGCAACAGGTTCTAGTTTTACTATGGGTCTTTCAGTATTTATAGATTTAAATAGAAATGGAATATTTGATATGCCTCAAGAAAGAGTTTATGGAAATCCTACTTTAGATGCAGTCGTTTTATCACCAGCAGTTAGTACAAAAAATTTCTCTTTTACAATTCCAAGTACAGGAGTAGTAAACGGTCCTACTTTAATGCGTGTTTATTTAAATGGGTATGTTGCAGGAAATGCGCACACTCCATCCACAACTACCAATTTTGGTGAGGTGGAAGATTATCAAGTGTATTTAAATACAAGTATGGCGCCAACTTTAAATAGTTTACCTAACACCGTATTTTCATGGTCTCCAGCAGTAAACATTACGCCTAACTCAGGAAGAACAGTGACTGCATCTAATATTTCAACGAATACAATATATACAGTTACAGCAACAGATGCTGGAGGTTGTACATATACTAAAACCACTTCTGTTGATATTGCACCAGGTGTATTAGTAACAGGGGCCAGTGGTACAGATACGATTTGTGCATCCACTGGTTCTACCACTTTAACGGCTACTACAACTAGCGGAGTACCACCTTTTACTGCAACTTGGTCTGGTGGCCCAATCGTATCTACTGCCGGCATGAGTGCCACATTAAATCCTCCAGTAGGAACGACTACCTATACAATTACTGTTTCTGACGTTTGTGGTTTCACATCTTCAACTACAGTAGATGTAACGGTTTTACCAAATCCAACAGCAATCGTATCACCTGGAAGTACAAATGTATGTATAGCGACCCCTCAAACACAAACTGCTACAGGATCAAGTACTACTTCAGTATACACTTGGATGCCGGGTTCATTAGTTGGTGCAACTCAATCACTTAGCGTTAATTCAAATACTACTTTTACAATAACTGCCACAGATGGAATTTGTTCATCAACAGTAACTTTTACACATACAGTAAGATCATTGCCTTCTTTTTTAAGTAATACCGTTGTACCATCAGGTTTAGTTTGTGCAGGTGATTCTGTTCAGCTTACTGCAACAGCTGTTTCGGGTATTAATGAATATGCTTTGAATTCTATTCCATACGCTGCAATCACTCCAACGGGTAATCCTACGGTTGTTTGTGATGCAGGTGTAGCAACCGTTACACAATCAGTTGCAGGATTAGACAATGGAACTTGGACAAATTTACCTATTGGATTCACTTTTGAATTTTATGGAAACAACTACACTACTTTTCATCTTTCTACCAATGGCTTTATGACCTTTGGTTCTCCATTAAACATTGCAGGTTGTTGCAGTGGCCAAGTAATGCCTAGTAACATTGCACCTAACAATTTAGTTGCATTGGCTTGGGAAGATTTAGATTTGACAGCAGCCGGTAGAATTGATTATTTTGTGGAAGGAGCGGCTCCTAATAGAAAATTAATTGTTCGATATATCAATGTTCCTCGCGTTGGAGGAGCTAGTGGAAATGTTACCGGACAAATTATCCTGCATGAAACAACAAATGCCATCGAATTACAAATTCAATCTGTAGTAACAGCAGCGGGTGATTTAACAACAATGGGAGTAGAAAATATTACAGGAACTGCTGCTACTGTAGTTTCAGGTAGAAATGGAACCGCACCATGGTCTGCAACAAACGAAGGATGGATGTTTACAAAATCGCCTGTTACAGGATATACATGGACATCCAATCAATTCATCAATAATGTAAATATTAATAATCCCAAAGTAGCTCCTAATTATACAACGAGTTATACCGTTACCGCATCCAATGTTTATGGATGTACAAGAACAAGCGTCGCAACAGTTAATGTTAGAGATTTGACGATCGGTACATTAAACCCAACTGCAGATACCATTTGTGTAGGAAATTCAACCACACTGATTGGGAATGTGCCTATAGTTTGTCCTGGATCTACCAATAACTTTCAAGGATATTATGCCCCTTCAAATTGGATATTAACGAGTTCAAATGCAAATCCAAATGGATTTGTAAGTACCGGTAATGTTCCAGCAAGTATCGTAATCGTTTCTGGTACTAATCAAAACACAAATTTTGATGATGGGTATACAAATTATTCTAGGACCATAGGATGTGATGGAGTAGTATCTTTCAATTGGTCATATTTTACAAATGATTATGCTCAAAATGATGTTCCATACTATTCTATCAATGGAGGTACACCAATTATGTTGCCAACCTTTAATGTGAATGCCATAACAACGCCTAATTCGCAAACAGGGGTAGTATCAATTCCAGTTTCTGCAGGTGATGTTTTAACTTTAAGTATGTATACGATAGACAATGATGTTACTCCAGGAAATTTAACCATTTCAAACTTTGTCGCACCTGCTGCTCCAATATTAGGAACAGTGAGTTTCTGGAATGCGGTAACGGGTGGATCAAATTTAGGTTCCTCGTCAATAACTGTGTCTCCAACAAATACAACCACTTATTATGCTCAATACACAGATATAGCAAATGGTTGTATCAATCCATTCAGAGATTCAATAAAAGTATTGGTTAATCCATTGCCAATTATTACAACCAATGCACTTCCTAATGATTCTGTTTGTACAGGAGACCCAGTAACATTAACTGCATCGGGTGCGCTCAGTTATACTTGGAATGGAAATGCTACATTAACAAGTGATAGTACATTAATACCAGCCATAGCAGGTGTGTATCAAGTTGTTGGTACCGATACGAATGGTTGTGTGAATACGGCTTCACAAACCATATATTTAAATCCATTGCCAAATGTAACGGCTAGTGTTAACTCTCCAATTTGTATTGGACAAGCTGCCTTGTTCCAAGGTGGAGGAGCTGGTGCAAATGCTATTTACAACTGGACTGGAGGCGTAATAGATAATCAATTCTATACTCCTTCTGCGGTAGGTAATGCGACCTATACTGTAGTTGGAACAGACGCAAATGGTTGTTCAGAAACTTCTTCAGTAAACTTATTAGTAAATGCATTGCCAATCATCACTGCATCCGCTTCTGCTACCCCAATTTGTTTTGGTTCATCTACTATTTTAACTGGAAGTGGAGCAGGTGTTTCAGGAACCTATACTTGGACCGATGGAACCAATACGCCTACGGACAATGTAGCCTATACGCCTACCACATCGGGTAACACAAATTATATCGTTACGGGGACAGATGCCAATACGTGCTCGGCAACTTCATCGGTAAGTGTTTTTGTGTATGCTCAAACTGCATTTAATAATTCACTGTATTTATCTTCAAAATGCCCTGGTGTAATTGGAGGATCTGTGTTGGTAAATTCAAACAGTGGAAATCCTTATACGATTACTCCTGTAGGACCAGTTCAACCTTCCAATGGTATCTTCAATAATTTAATAGGCGGTATCACCTATACGGTTACTTCTGTAGATGCGAATATGTGTACTATTTCAACTACCGTATCTGCAACAAACCCTGCAAATGGTGGATTGTCTAATGCAACTCCATTAAATATAGCATCGGTGCCTGGTAACTTTTGTCAAAATCAAAACCAAACGGATGGAACGACTTTAAAATATTATGGTGCTTCTTGCGATAATTTAATTGCAACGGTAAATGATGGCAATGGAGGAAATACTTTAGGCAATGTGAATGCTTGTGTAACCGTTTTACCAACCGTTCCTACATACAATTTACAACCGTATTTACCAAGATACTATATCATCACTCCTCAAAATCAAGGTCCTGCTGATATCACTTTGTATTTCACACAAGATGATTTTGATGATTACAATGCAGCTGCTGGCACATTCCCGCAAATTCCTGCGGTTCAATCAGTAGGCACAGCTACTTTCTGTATATCTCAAGTGCCACAAGGGTTTTTACCAGGTGCTCCTGGAGCTAGTACCATTGTGCACACTGTAACAGCAACATGGAATGCAACGGCAAATAGATGGGAAGTTACTTTCCCGGTTACCAGCTTCAGTGGTTTCTACTGTCATGCATGCAATCCTATCAACAACTCGGCATTGCCTGCTGCTATTACTGATTTTAAAGGTCGTAAAACAGCCACAACGGATTTAATCACATGGTCTACAACGAGCGAATTAAACAATAATCATTTCAATTTGTTGTATAGTAACAATGGAAAAGACTACAGCACATTGGGAACGATTCCTTCTAAAGCAAACAATGGAAATAGCAACCAAGTATTGAACTATCGTTTCGAAAATACCCAACCTGCTTTAGGCCATAATTATTATAAATTAGAGCAAGTAGATTTAGATGGTAAATCAATTGTCAATACCAATGTTGTTGATTTAATTTGGGGTTCAAACGGTAGTACAGTAAGCATTTATCCTAACCCAACGACGGATGAGTTAAACATTGATGTTTATACCACAAAAGCGCAAAACAATACGATTAAATTGTTGGATATGAGTGGACGAGTAATCAAAGAAATTCAGTCTAAATTAGCAGTTGGTGCAAATAATATCAAAATGAATTTAGGTGCATTGACTAGCGGAATTTATACCATCCAAATATTAGAAAACAACCAACTGATGCAAGTCAGCAAAGTGCAAAAAAACTAATATTTGATTAAGCAAATATTCAAAGAGAGGACAGAAAATGTCCTCTCTTTTATTTTCAGATAATGCTGAAATAAACAGAATACAATTTACCTTTGTCACCTAAAAAATTAAGGAATAAATTATGAACAACAATTTTGTAGATAGAATAAAAGCCGAGGTTTCTGAAATTGAAGCAGCAGGATTATTTAAACAAGAAAGAATTATTTCATCGGTACAATCGGCACACATTATGGCCAATGGCAAACCTGTGTTGAACTTTTGTGCCAATAATTATTTAGGACTTTCCTCTCACCCGAAAACCATTGAAGCCGCTCACCAAGCAATCGATAATCGTGGATATGGTTTAAGCAGTGTGCGTTTTATTTGTGGTACACAAGACATTCATAAAGAATTAGAACAAAAAATATCAGCGTTTTTAGGTACCGAAGACACCATTTTATATTGTGCTGCTTTTGATGCCAATGGAGGTGTTTTTGAACCTTTGTTGAATGAGCAAGATGCCATCATTTCAGATGAATTAAATCATGCTTCTATTATTGATGGAGTGCGTTTGTGTAAGGCTGAGCGCCATCGTTACAAACACAACGACATGCAAGAACTAGAAGAAAAGCTGATTGCTACGCAACATTGTAGAAGCAGAATGATTGCAACAGACAGCGTGTTTAGTATGGATGGAACCATTGCTCAATTAGACAAGATTGTAGCATTGGCCGAAAAATATGATGCCATTGTGATGATAGACGAATGTCACTCCAGTGGGTTTATAGGTAAAACAGGTCGTGGAGTACATGAGCATTGTGGTGTGATGGGTAAAATTGACATCATTACCGGAACCTTAGGAAAAGCCTTAGGCGGTGCGAATGGCGGTTTCACATCGGGAAGTAAAGCCGTGATCGATATGTTGCGTCAAAAAAGCCGTCCGTATTTATTTTCAAATACCTTAGCGCCTAGCATTGTGGGTGCCTCTATTGCTATCTTAGATATGTTGAGCGAAACAACTGCTTTAAGAGATAAATTGGAGCAAAATACACTTTACTTCAGAGAGCAAATTACCAACGCTGGTTTCGATATTAAACCTGGCATACATCCTATTGTGCCTATCATGTTATATGATGCTCCATTGGCTCAAAAAATGGCCGCTCGTATGTTAGAAGAAGGCGTTTATGTAGTGGGTTTCTTTTACCCAGTAGTAGCCAAAGGCAATGCACGAATAAGGGTACAAATTAGCGCAGGACACGAACGGGAAGATTTAGACAAAGCCATTGCAGCCTTTACCAAAGTAGGTAAAGAGTTGGGTGTGATCAAATAATTTTTCAGTTTTAGTAATATAAAAAATCCGAAGCCATT
>CANGUS010000005.1 GCA_947457085.1 Bacteroidota bacterium | reverse complement strand
GGTTATTTTCAAAAATGATGATTTAAAAAATACCTTAGGTGAAGTTTTAGAAGCCAATAATAAAACTCAAATTAGAATTGCTGAAACAGAAAAATATCCTCACGTAACCTTCTTTTTTAGTGGTGGTAGGGAAAAAGAATTTATTGGTGAAAAACGCTTAATGGCTCCATCTCCTAAAGAGGTTGCCACGTATGATTTAAAGCCCGAAATGAGCGCCCTGCAGATTACCGAATTAATTTTACCGGAAATCAAAAATCAAACGGCTGATTTTATTGTGTTAAATTTTGCCAATGCAGACATGGTAGGTCACACAGGTGTTTGGGAAGCGGTTATTAAAGCCGTGGAAACGGTAGATGCTTGTGTAGAAAAAATTGTAACAGAAGCCTTAAAGCAAGATTATACCATTTTCTTAACTGCTGATCATGGCAATAGTGATTATATGATCAATGAGGATGGAACCCCTAATACAGCGCACACCTTGAATCCTGTTCCATTATTTGTAATTTCTAATGATTCTGTAGGTGAAGTAAAAAATGGAAAATTAGGGGATTTGGCACCCACTGTTTTGCACCGGATGGGTATTGCCATTCCTAGTGAAATGACCGGTAATGTATTGATTTCCTAAGCTATTGATGCAACTTTTAAACTCAGTGGTATGGTGATAACAATTTTAAATTGTTTAAAAAAATACCCTATCAATAATCACAACGATCCAACAACTGACAACTAACAACTTACAACTATATTTGCAGTATGAGTTACTCCTCTCTTGAAAATTGCTTGTTAGATTTAGAAAAAAATGGACACTTACTTCGTATCAAAGAAGAAGTTGACCCTCATTTGGAAATGGCAGCCATTCATTTAAGAGTATATGAACAAGAGGGCCCAGCTTTATTATTTGAAAACGTTAAAGGAACCAAATATAGATGCGCATCTAATATTTTTGGAACATTAGAAAGAAGCAAATTTATTTTTAGAGATACGTTAAAACAAGTTCAAGATTTAATAGAGGTAAAAAATGATCCAATCAAGGCAATCAAAAATCCAATTAAAAACTTCAAAACAGGCATGGCCGCTTTGAAAGCTTTACCCTTGAAAAATCCTTTGTCGAAACCTGTATTGTATGAAGAAATTTCAATTACTGATTTGCCATTGATTCATCATTGGAAAATGGATGGTGGCGCTTTTGTGACTTTGCCTCAAGTATATTCTGAAGATGTGGATACACCAGGCATTATGAAATCAAATTTAGGAATGTATCGCATTCAGCTCAATGGTAATGACTATGAATTAAATAAAGAAATAGGCTTGCATTATCAATTGCATAGAGGCATAGGTGTGCATCAAACCAATGCCAACAAAAAAGGCGTACCCTTAAAAGTAAGTTGTTTTGTTGGAGGTCCTCCATCTCATACCGTTTCTGCTGTAATGCCCTTGCCAGAGGGAATCAGTGAAATGACGTTTGCAGGAGTATTGGGCAATCGTCGGTTTAGATACACTTATCAAGATGGATTTTGTGTGAGTACCGATGCTGATTTTGTGATCACAGGGGAAGTGTTTCCCAATGAAGTAAAACCAGAAGGACCATTTGGAGATCATTTAGGGTATTATAGTTTACAACATAATTTCCCAGTAATGAAAGTACATAAAGTATATGCTAAAAAGAATGCGATATGGGCTTTTACCGTAGTGGGCCGCCCACCTCAAGAAGATACCAGTTTTGGTCAGTTGATTCATGAAATGACAGGAAATGCATTGAAACATGAAATTCCAGGATTGAAAGAAGTGCATGCAGTGGATGCAGCTGGAGTTCATCCTTTATTACTTGCGATAGGAAGTGAACGATACACTCCTTATAACCAAACGAAACAACCAGCTGAAATTTTAACGATAGCCAATCATGCTTTAGGTACTGGACAATTGAGTTTAGCGAAGTTCTTGTTTATTACGGCTGATGAAACTAATCAATTGTCTACCCACAACATTGAAGCTTATTTTCAATATATTTTAGAACGTATCAATTTAGCCCGAGACATTCATTTTTATACGAAAACCAGTATGGATACGCTCGATTATTCGGGAGATGGATTAAATACAGGTAGCAAAGTGGTAATTGCTGCTTATGGCGATGTGAAACGAAAATTAGCAAGCCAAATCCCATCTTGTTTCAATGAATGGAAAACCGCTATGATCATGCCTGGTGTAGTGGCTTTGCAATTAAATCAATACCATTCTCCTCAACAAACTTTGCATGAAATGAATTTGTTGAATGATAAATTAAAATTAAACCTAGATGAATTAACGGGTATCCCATTGATTATTGTTTGTGATGATGCGAATTTTACTGCCCAAACACTCAATAATTTTGTTTGGGTGGCCTTCACTCGTTGTAACCCATCGCATGATATTCATGGAATTGCAGCATTTACCGAAAACAAACATTGGGGTTGCAATGGACCAATGATAATAGATGCTAGAATTAAACCACACCATGCCCCTGTTTTGCAAAAAGAGGAAGCTGTAGAAAGGAGAGTAGATGAGATACTAGCAAAATATAAATTCTAATCAGTATCGTTATTTGATAAAAAAGGTAGTTTAATTAGCCGGTTAAAACTGCATTTTGCTACCAAAAGATAAATCGCCCGCATCACCCAATCCAGGAACAATATACCCTTTAGATGTTAACTCTTCATCTATATCAGCAGCCCAAATAGTAAAATCAGGAAATTTATTACGCACCGCATCTATTCCTTCTGTGCAAGCAATAGCCACCACTACGTGCACTTCTTTCGGTCGACCATAATCATATAATTCTTCCAATGCCATAATTAAAGATGCTCCCGTAGCCAACATTGGATCAGCAATGATTAACGTTCTACCTTCTAAATGAGGGCATACTACATATTCTTGATTGATTTCAAAACTATCATCTGGTTTATGCTTTCGGTAAGCCGCTACAAAACCACTGTCTGCTTTATCAAAATAATTTACAATTCCTTGATACAAAGGGATTCCTGCACGCAATATTGTAACAACCACCGGCTCTTGTTCCAATGCTTTTCCTTTATAAATTCCCAAAGGAGTGGTTACGTCAATATCTTTATAGGATAATGTTTTACTGATTTCATAAGCCGCTACTTCACCTAAACGCTCCATGTTTCTTTTGAAACGCATACGATCGTTTTGCACGTCCACATTACGAAGTTCATTAACCCAAGTGTTTACCAATGAGTTTGTTTTTGCTAAATGATGTACCATGCGTTAAAAGTAATTTCTTTTATTAATTTATAAAAATACAATTTATTAAAAACGGAAAGTAAGATCATATTCTGCACGTATAATAAGTCAATCGGTCAACATTAATCCGTTAACATTCATCATTAATATTTACTTTTGTGCTCAAATTTAAAATAATGAAATTAGTAACACACAATCATCATGGCATAGAAAAGTTGGCCATTCTAATTGACAATAAAATATACAATGTGCAGGATGCAGGCACTCAATTTCCTAAAACAATGAAAGAAGTATTAGAAAATTGGGATTCAAATATTGCATTATTAAAGTCATTAGAGCAAACATTAAAAGCAAATGCAAACCAAGAAGCTATTGATTACAACGAAGCTTGCATTATGGCACCTGTTCCAAATCCTACAAGCTGTAGAGATGGATATGCTTTTCGTCAGCATGTAGCTGCTGCACGTCGAAATCGCAAAGTGGATATGATTGCAGAATTTGATCAATATCCAATATTTTATTTTACAAACCACAATGCCATTCAAGGTCCTGGCGATATTCTTTGTATGCCTGATCATTTTCAAAAATTAGATTTTGAATTAGAAGTTGCCATTGTGGTTTCTAAAAAAGGAAGAAATATTAAAGCAACTGAAGCAGATGATTATATTGGTGGTTATATGATTATGAATGACATGAGCGCTCGTACCTTACAAATGGAAGAAATGTTGTTGAATTTAGGACCTGCAAAAGGAAAAGACTTTTCAACAGTAATTGGACCTATGTTGGTTACACCAGATGAATTAGAACATTTAAAAGTGCCTTGCAAAGAAAATCATGTTGGCAATAGTTATAATTTGGGTATGAAATGTTGGGTTAATGGCGAACTGCTCAGTGAAGGAAATGTATCGTCTATGGATTGGACATTTGCTGAAATTTTGGAACGTTGTGCTTATGGCGTTGATATTTTACCAGGTGATGTAATTGGTAGTGGAACCGTAGGTACTGGTTGTTTACTCGAATTAAATGGAACCGGATTATTAAATGATCCTAATTACAAAGTACAATGGCTCAAAGATGGCGATGTGGTTGAAATGGCTATTGATGGCTTAGGTCATCTGTCAAATACAATTCGAAAAGTGGATACCGACTTCTCTATTTTGGCATTGAAAAAATAAAATAATCAAGACCGTAACAATATAAAAAATAGGATTCAATTAGAATCCTATTTTTTTAAAGGCTTGTATAATTTAAAAAATCATGTTGCGCTTTTGTATAGTCATCAGGAATACCTATGTCAATAAAATAAGCATTTTGAACGAAGCCAACCATATTTCTTTCGCTAATGTATTTTTCTAAAAAATCTTTTTCAAATGAGAATTTTTTAGTGAAAGGAATATTTTCAAAAGCTTTTCTATACACACAATAAACACCTCCATTGATTAAACCACTCGTATTTTCTTTTTTTTCTTCAAATGATTCAATTTCATCAGAATCATTTAGAGTGACTAAACCATATCGATCTGTATTTTGTAATGGTTTTAATGCCAATGTACAATCAGCCATTTTAGATTTTTGAAAAGCATATAAAGCATTTATATCAACATTGAAAAATGTATCGCCATTCATAACTAAAAAATCTTCTGTATCAGAATGTTGGAGTGCATTTAAAACGGCACCACCAGTTCCTAAAGGCTCCTCTTCTTCAGCAAAAAGAATTTCAAAAGGAAATTCTTCTGCATGTTTTTCAACATAGTCTATAATCATTTCTTTTTTATGTCCCACCGAAAAAATAAGTTTTCGAATAGTATATTTTTGCAATTGTTTGGCTAAATAAAATAAAAAAGGTTTTCCATTAATGTCAGCTAAACATTTTGGTTTTTCTGATACTACACTCTGTAAACGAGTGCCTAAACCACCTGCTAAAACAATACAATCTAACTGCATTCTTAAAAATATAAGTTCTCAACCATTTCACAAATAATGTGTCCAACCATGATGTGCGATTCTTGAATACGAGGCGTATCATTACTCGGCACATTGATTAAATAATCACTATAATTTTTCATTTCACCACCGGTGTCTCCTGTAAAGCCAATGGTAATCATGCCTTTTAATTTTGCCGTCTTAAAAGCCTCAATAATATTTTTAGAATTCCCACTGGTCGATAATCCTACAATTACATCGCCCGAATGCCCAATGCCTTTTATCATTCTTGAATAAATTACATCATAGCTATAATCATTGGCTACGGCTGTTAAATAGGATGTATTGCAATGCAATGCTTCTGCAGGTAAAGCATCTCTGTCTTTATAAAATCGACCACTAAATTCAGCTGCTAAATGTTGCGCATCGGCGGCACTACCTCCATTTCCACAAAATAAAACTTTATTGCCATTTTTAAATGCATTTGTGATAACAAGACTGCATTCTTTTATGGTATGAATCCGATCTTCATTAGCCAATAATAATTGTTTGGTATCTATTGAAGCTTGAATAATTGATTTAATTTTATCTATCATAATAATATCTTGCGTGTAAAGATAGAACATAATGAGAAAATAAATCTTAAAGCCCAACTTAAACGCATTGAACTTTATAATAGAGATTGGGCATGCATTAGACTATCTGAACGATTTTTTGAATTAATTTATCCCAAGTATATTTTTTCTTTTCTTCTTGAATATTAGAAATATAAGTAGAATTGTTTTGTTCAAAAAATTGTTCAATTTTCTCTGCAATGGATTGTGCATTAGGTTCTGCAATTAAACCTATTGTATCAGGTACCAATATTGGTAGTCCGCCTACATTGGTAACGATCATAGGCACTTCAAAATGGTAAGCCAAAGGAGTAACTCCACTTTGTGTTGCACTTTTATAAGGTTGAATAACACAATCTGCACAACTTAAAAAATATTTGACATCGCTGTCTTGAATAAATTCAGTGCGCATGATTAGCTGTTCTTTTATTTGATATTTTTCTATTAAATCTTCATAAGTTTTAGCCTCTTCATAATATTCTCCAGCTATTAAAAATTGAATGGAATGGCTTTTAAAATAGTCTTGTTGTTTTAAAATATAAATCGCTTCCAACAAAGTGTCAAGCCCTTTGTATTTTCGAATGAATCCAAAAAACAATACAATTTTCGTATTGAGCGGTATTTGTAAATGTTTTTTTGCCACATCAATCTCTATTTTATTTCCAAAATTATCGTACAATGGATGCGTAATTTCTTCTGCAGGTTTGTTTGTAAATTTTTTTAAATCATTTAAAACACTACCACTCATTGTGATAAATGCATCAATGGGCTTGATAAAATATTTTGTAAAATTAGAGTCCCCTATTCGTTTTTCATGTGGTATAATATTGTCGGCAATACATACTATTTTAGTTTTTTTATTTTGTTTAATGATTCTTAAAATAGTACCTAAACAAGGCCCCATGAAGGGAAGCCAATATCGAACGACAATTAAATCGGGCTGTTTTTTCTTTAATTCTAAACCAATTTTAATCCAGTTGAAAGGGTTAATAGAATTTATTTTTACATGAATATCAATCTTTGAAGGTGCGGGCTCTGCTGAAAATTGTGTAGTACCTGGAAATAAAAAAGATGGATATTGCAATGAGAAAGTATAAATAGAAGTTTCATAATTTTCAATCATAAATTCTTTAGCCATTCGCTCATTAAACGATGCCAAACCACCCCTGAGTGGATGTGCAGGACCAATAATAACTACTTTACCTTTCATCTATATTCAATCATTAAAAAAAACAAAAGTACATGTTGATCTTATATTAATTCAGAAATTATAATTGTAAATTTGGAGACTATAATTCTTTTTTATGACAATTACACCAGGCTCCATTAAAACGGCACAATTACATGCATATCTTTTAGGCTCAGTTTCACCACGACCTATTTGCTTTGCATCTACCATAGACAGTGAAGGAAATGCCAATTTATCTCCATTTAGTTTCTTTAATGTGTTTGGCAGTAATCCTGTAACCTTAATATTTTCTCCGGCTCGAAGGGTAAGAGATAATACCATTAAGCATACCTTGGAAAATTGTCATGAAACCAAAGAAGTAGTCATTAGCATGGTCAATTATGATATGGTACAACAAATGAGCTTGGCTAGTTGTGAGTATCCAAAAGGAACGTCTGAATTTGAAAAAGCTGGATTTACCCCTGTCAAAGCAGATAAAGTAAAACCATTTTTAGTAAAAGAAAGTCCAGTAAATATAGAATGTATCGTGAAGCAAATTATTGAAACAGGACAAGATGGAGGTGCTGGAAATTTAATTATTTGTGAAATGGTAGCCATGCACATCAACGATGACGTATTAAATGAAGCACAACAAATTGATCCACATAAAATAGATTTAGTTGCTCGTATGGGTGGTGATTATTATTGCAGAGCCAGTGGCAATGCAGTATTTACGGTCCCAAAACCAAACATGAATTTAGGTATCGGGGTAGATCATTTGCCAGTAGAAATTCGAACAAGTACTATTTTAACAGGCAATGATTTGGGGCAATTAGCCAATGTTTCTTCAATACCTGTAGTTGATAATACTTTTGTATATGTTCCCAAACTTGATGTTCATACGGATGCTAAAAATTTATTAGCAGAAGGAAAAGTAGATGAAGCTTGGCAAGTTCTTTTAAGGAACAAATAAAAACTAGCTGCTACTAATAGTTTTTGTAAAATCTTTCACTATTGGTATTTCGTGGCAATGTTTACTTTATGTATCTTCGAATTGTAGTGTCTTCGTGGCAATAGCACGTTGCGTAAAATAACCTTTATGTATTCAATAGAACAAGAAAAACAATTTTTACAATTAGCAAAACAGTTGCAAGCAACAGAAATCAATGAAAATGATTTAACTATTGTGAGAGATATTATTGAATATGCTGATTGGAAATATTATGTACAAGATAATCCAGTTTTGGCCGATTTAGAATATGATATTTTGTTCAAAAAATTAAAAGCATTTGAAGAGCAAAATCCAATTTTCATTACCACAACATCCCCTACGCAAAGGGTTGCAAAGGGACTCAATACAAACTTTTCAACAGTAGCACATCTGGTGCCTATGTTGAGTTTAGAAAATAGTTACAATGCAGAAGATTTAATCGATTGGGACAGAAAATGTAAAGAATTAAGTGGCGAAACAATCATTGAGTATTGTGTAGAACCCAAATTTGACGGCGCAAGTATTTCATTAGTATACGAAAATGATGAACTCTCAAGAGGTGCTACAAGAGGCAATGGTACCGAAGGTGATGACATAACAATCAACACCAAACAAATTCGATCTATTCCTATTAAAGCAGCAATTAGCAAGTACAATTTAAAACAAATTGAAATAAGAGGTGAAGTAGTCATCACCAAAAAAAGATTTGAAGAATACAACAATAAACTTATTGCTGATGGACAACAACCGATGGCCAATGCTCGAAATGCAGCCAGTGGAAGTTTACGAATAAAAGATCCCAAAGAGGTTGCCAAACGAAATTTAGATGCGTTTTTGTATAATGTAAGTTACACATCTTTGCAAGAAAATAAAACAACACATGCTCATATGCAAACCCATAGAGGTATGTTAGAATCCCTTTCATTATTGGGTTTCAAAACTTCTTTAGATAATACAAAAACATTTTCAACTATTGAAGAAGTCACGAATTATGTACAAGAATTTGAACAAAAACGCGATCAACTTCCATATGAAATTGATGGAATGGTAATTAAAGTAAATCGTTTGGATTTACAAGAAAAAATTGGTCAAACATCCCATCATCCGCGTTGGGCAATTGCCTTTAAATTTAAAGCTCGACAAGCTACCAGTAAATTATTAAATGTAGAATATCAAGTTGGTAGAACCGGCAGTGTAACGCCAGTTGCTAAAATTGAACCTGTGTCTGTAGGTGGCGTTACGATTTCATCTTTATCGATGTTTAATGAAGATGTCATTAATGAAAAACAATTGATGATTGGCGATACGGTATTGATCGAACGCGCAGGCGATGTGATACCCTATATTGTAAAATCATTCCCAGAATTAAGAGAGGGCACAGAACAGAAAATTATTTTCCCAACGGCTTGTCCTGTTTGCAGCGAAAAACTTTACAAACCAGAAGGAGAAGCAGTTTGGCGCTGTACCAATATTAATTGCGAAGCACAAGTCATTGAAAAAATAGCACATTATGCTTCTAAAGATGCTTTAGATATTAGAGGTTTGGGTGATGCCTTAGTCAGACGATTTTTTGAGCAAGGATTTTTAAAAAATATAGTTGGCATTTATCATTTGCCATATGAGCAATTAAAATCATTAGACGGCTTTGGCGAAAAATCCATGTTGAATTTAAAAGAGGCCATTGAAAAATCTAAAACACAACCATTGCATCGTTTGATATTCGGATTGGGTATTCGGTACGTAGGAGAAACAACCGCAAAAGCTTTAGCACGAACAGTTTCACACTTGACCGATTTATATCTTAAAACGAAAGAAGATTTATTGACGATAGAAGATGTTGGAGAAAAAGTTGCTACATCCATTGTAGAATTTTTCTCACACCATGACAATAGAGCAATTTTAGAAGCATTGGAAAACGAAGGTGTTTGCTTGGCCAATACACAAAAAAATGAAGCGATGTCTGGCAGTTTAATTGGTAAAACTTTTTTATTTACCGGCACACTCTCCATGAAAAGAAGCGAAGCTGAAGCCATCGCTGAAAAAAATGGAGGAACGATTATTGGCAGCGTAAGCACCAAATTAAATTACCTGGTCGTTGGTGAAGATGCCGGAAGTAAATTAGAAAAAGCAAAGAAATTAGGCAGTGTTACTATTTTGAGCGAAGAAGAATTTTTAAAGTTGGTGGAGTAAAATGTTATTTTTATATCTTGTATCTAAATATTTTATTTTTTCTCGATTTATTTTTAAAGCCTAAAACGATTCCATGACTTCAGAACACTACATGAAACTAGCATTGCAAGAAGCAAAAAAAGCATACGAAAAAGACGAAGTTCCGGTGGGCGCAGTGCTGGTCATGAATAATCAAATTATAGCAAAAGCATACAATCAGGTAGAACTTTTAAAAGATGCTACAGCGCATGCCGAAATTTTAGCATTGACATCAGCATTTGATTCATTGGGTAGCAAATATTTGCCTGAAGCCACTTTATATGTTACCGTTGAGCCTTGTTTGATGTGTGCTGGTGCGCTCAATTGGAGTAAAATAGGAAAAATAGTGTATGGGGCATCAGATGATAAAAATGGATCGCATACCTATTGTCATAAATCGCCTTTTCACCCAAAAACAGTTGTTGAAAAAGGTGTTTTAAAAGAAGAATGCGCTCAATTAATGAAAGATTTTTTTAAAGCAAAAAGAGGTTCGTAGTTTTTAGAATTTCGCTGTTTTGATCTGTCGGAAAACGTTCACATTTTTTTATAATTTTCGTAATTGTTCATTCGTAATTGAGCTATATCTTTGCAAACATGAATGCAACATTAAAAACGATACTTTTAACCGTTCTAACTTTATCTTTTTTTGCTATTGCTTTGGTAGAATTAAGTGGTGTTAGTCAAACGGCTTTATTTAACAAATTTGGTGCAAATACAGAGGGAAAAGAGGAGGTTAAACTTACCCCTGATGACAAAGCAAAGCGTGATGAAGAAATGAAAGCTATGCCCAAAACGACTATGGAAGTTCCCAATACAAAATTTGATTTTGGAAAAATGAAAGAAGGGGAAAAAGTACGTCACAATTGGACAGTAAAAAATACGGGTAGTAATCCGTTAATGATTTCAAATGTTCAAACATCTTGTGGTTGTACTGCACCATCCTTCCCTAAAGAGCCTATTTTGCCGGGTGCCGAAGCCATCATTACGCTAGAGTTTAACAGTGCAGGAAAAGAAGGATTGGTGAATAAAAATGCCTTAATTGTTGCGAATACTGAAGATTCACCTTTTTCAATTGGCTTTACAGCTGAAGTAGAAAAAAAATAAAAAATATTCATTGGCATTACCTATCCTTCATAAATCGAAAAATAAAGTAGCTCAAAAGCAAGATATGGGTTTCGTAGATCATCTCGAAGCTTTGCGTTGGCATTTGGTTCGATCGGTTGTGGCTATTTTAATTTTTGCGATTGCCATTTTCATTAATATAGATTGGATCTTCGACCATATTATTTATGGTCCTATGCGCTCCGATTTTATTACCTATGCTGGTCTTTGCAATCTTGGGCAGAAGCTTCACATGGGCGATGCCTTATGTATGCCAGCCCCCAATGTACAAATGCAAGTAACCCAGTTTGGTTCACAATTCATGAGCAGTATTAGTATTGCATTCATTGGAGGATTTATTATATCATTTCCTTATATTTTTTGGGAGTTTTGGAATTTTATTAAGCCTGCACTAACGCCAAGGGAAATTAAGAATACACGTGGTTCTATTTTTTGGGTAACTTTTTTCTTTTTAATGGGTGTTTCCTTTGGCTATTTTTTATTAGCCCCATTTACGTTTAGTTTTTTGTCTAATTTTAAAATTGGCAGCTTGCAAGCGCTCGAAACCAAACCTACACTCGACGACTATATTGAAAACATGGTAAACATTATTATTGGAACAGGTATTTCCTTTGAGCTGCCCATCGTTTCCTATGTGCTTACTAAAATAGGATTGGTAACCCCTGCATTTTTACAAGCTTATCGAAAATATGCCTACGTTATTATCCTATTAGTTGCTGCCGTAATTACCCCATCACCCGATTGGATGAGCCAAACTTTAGTAGCAGTTCCCTTGTTTATTTTATTTGAACTCAGCATCATGATTAGCAAAAGAGTAGAAAATGAAAATCTTCGCAAGGAAGCAACATTCTTCTCTAAATAGTTGCTTTGAGAAATTATTTAACCATGATCATGTTGTAGATTATCTCTATAAAATCATATCTCATCAATTAATCATTTGAAATATTAAATTGAATAGTGTAAATTATACTTAGTTATAAAAAAAGCAGGTTTTATACCTGCTTTTTTTTAGTGTTTTTTTTAGTAAATAATTGTTTGAAAAGTTAAATCAATATCACTTGAACCTATATTACAATTTCCGTTTTTGGTATTGTCGGGTTGATGACGAAGTACAATTTGAGTAGTTCCATTGCTTGCGGTACCTGTAATCCATTTCGAACGTAAACCTATTTCTAAATTATTGATATCTTTATCTGTTCGCACAATTGTAGTGTTTGTATTTGTTGGCGTAAAACAAAATAAATGTTCATTGCCTTCTTCTAATACTTCATTGCTGATCGAATCTACTGGCGTTTTTGATTCATCTAATAATAAAATAGTTGCATTGTAGGTTGTATTGGATTGAAGTCTAATTGTATCAAAAACAGATGGGTTGTTTCCACCATCTCCATCAATGTCTTTGTAGATTGCTTCAACATTAGGCTTTATACCAGTAGAATCAGTAAAAATTATTTTAAATGTTGTTATTAATTCTTCTTCATTAGGATCTGGAGGGGTTGTTTTTTTACAAGATGATTGTGTAAATAAGAGTGTAAAAATTGCTAATGTGATAATGCTTGTTGTTAAGATTGTACTTTTCATTTTTTTAATTGTTTTTTAATTGTTTTTAAATAGTTTTTTTCATTTTTGATTGGATAGGGATAGATAGTCGAGTATAAATATTTCGCCCTATTTCGTTGGCAAAATATCTATTTCGATTCATGTAATCTCTATAAGAAGTATTGAAAATATTTTGAATTCCGACATTGACAAAAACATTTTTGAATTCTAAAATAAAATCGCTGTTAGCTAAATAATACCCTTTTGGTGGGTTTACATAATCAGCATGAAGAGGTGCTCTTTTTTGTTGAAATGTATAGCTATTATTCAACGACCATTTTATGTTAATTAATTTCTTTTTTAGTAAATTAAATTCTAGAGTGTGCTCAATTCTTGCAGGAGGTATACCAACTAAGAATTTGTCATTACTTAAATCTTTTGCCAAAGTAATATTTGCTTTAAAATGGTTTTGAATTTTCTTTAAAAGAATAAATGTAGCTGCATACTCTACTCCACTGAAATTGGCATTTACTTGTGAAAAGGAAAATGTTGGAAATGCGCCTCTTATGGTGAGTGTAGCTGGCAAAGTAGGTTGTAAATTAATATAATTTAAAATGTAGTTGTTATAGAAAGTTAGTTCCATATCAACTTTATTTTTATAGTTAAAATCTACAGTAATTGAGCTGTTGTAATTTCTTTCTGGCACTAAGTTTTCATCACCAATTTCAAACGAAGCGGCACTGTGATGTACACCATTACTATACAATTCATTCACAAAAGGAGAACGCCATGCTGTTCCCACATTTGCATGCAAAGTAAAATAAGGGAATTGGTATCGAGAAGAAAAAGTACTTGCCAACCCTTTATAAAAATGTGTTGGATTTGTAAGTATATTTTGTTTCCATTTTAGCACTGAAAAGTAATTAAAATCATATCGTATTCCTCCCTCAAAAGAAAAACGATTTTTGTGCCATTTTTCTACCCAATATAAGCCGGTATTTACTCTGTCATAATTTGGAATAAAATAATTTCCATAATAATTATTTTTTTGAAATGATGATGTTATTCCTAAATTTCCGCTGAATCGATTAATGGTATGGTGTTCAAAATTGACATCAAGAGCATTCGAGTATAAATCAAAATGTAATGCTGGTTTATAGGAACCATCATCATTTTTTGTTTGAAGTGTTTTGTCATATTCTTTCCGAATGTTTTTTTGAAAACCATACAAAACAGACAAATTGCCTTTGTCTTTTATGAAATAATTAAACTTCAATTTAGCTAAATAATGCACTACATGCTGGTAAGGAAAACCAATATGATAAGTAAACTGTGCGCTGTCTATAGGCTTTTTAGCATCAAATGCTGCATATAAATCGGTTAAATTACCTATGTGAGAACCTGCAAAAATTCCAATTTTGGTATTAAAATAACTTTGGTAAAGTTCTACATTCCATTTATTTTTTTTGAAACCCATAGCCACGGAATAATTTATTTCATTCATCCCTGTGTTCTTTAAAAAATAAGTGGGCGATTTTGTGTTGCCACTTTTTTTGTAGCTTGCTTGTATTCTGTAATTTAGGTTTTTACTTTTCAGAATATTTCCTTCAAGCATGTTAGAAATATTGAAGCCTCTACCATTGGTAAATCCTGCAACATTTATTTCAGCACTTGTTTTATTGATGTTTAATAAAGACGATGGATTGACCAATATAATACCACCAATAATATCACTTCCATATCTTATAGTTTGAGCCCCTTTAACAACTTCTATTTCTTTTGCCATATTCGGATCGATTTCTGGCGCATGTTCATTTCCCCACTGTTGACCTTCTTGTCTTATTTCATTATTCATAATAACTACTCTATTGCTGTGCAATCCTCTTATGACTGGTTTATTTATATTATTACCTGTGCTTAGATTATATACGCCATTTATTTTTTCTAATGATTTTCCTAAGGATTGCCCAATGCTCATTTTTAAATCATCTCCTTGCACTTTGTTACTAACCATTACATCTTCCCAATGAATTCTTGCACCTTTTATCATCACTTGGTGCAGAGTATCTGTATGACAATTTAAATAAATTGTCTTTAAAGGATTTTTATTAGTTACAACAATTTGTTCTCGTTTTATTTCATGATTTAAATGTTTTGATATTAAAAAATAAGTCCCCTCACAAATACCTTTTAATACAAATTCACCATTGGCATTGGTATATGAGCCAATTGCTTTCCCTTCAATAAAAACAGAAACACTTTCAATTGGTAAACCCGATTGAGATTCTAAAACCAAGCCTTTTAAAACTTCGCTACAGTTGCTTTGCGCATTTGCGTGCATACAAGAATACACAAGCAAAACACAAATAATAAATTGTTTCAAAATATTTTTTGTTTAAATTAATTACGATGAAAATTTTTTGACAATTTTTAAAATTACGCGCATATAATTTGAATGATTTCAAATTATTTGAATTAGTAAATTATCAATAAAAATTGTTTTTATAATCTAGACAAAAAATGGAGGGCCTCTTAAAGAAAAACTAAGATTGACATTTTCATTATTCACAAAACTATAATACCCAAATTTTTGATTAAGCAAAAAATAGTGTTTCTGAATAAAATTAAGAAATGGTATTTCAAAAGTAGGTGCCGAATAACGTTGGTCTACTTTTAATAAATTACAATGATGATGCTCTTTTTCAAAATGTTGCTCATTGGAATTGAGTATTAAATGTTCTGTGTCATCATGGTGGGTAAATAGATGCAAAACATCTTTTGGTGTTATGTAAAAACAAAACACAATTAAAATAAAGGATGCAAAAAATCTTTTTATTGCGGCAGACATCTTGACAAAGGTAATTTAAAACCATTATTCAGAAATTTTATAATAATTTTCTATTATAATTCCATGACAAAACCAAATTTTATGCTAAAAAAACTTGATTTTTAATACACTATAAATGATGTAGATAAAGGTTTAAAAAAAAATCCACAAATGTGTATAAACTTTAAAAATCGTAACTTACATTTGCACACATTCGATTTAACACAAAATTATATTTAACGGATGTTAAGTTATTTACAACACATGGTAAAAGATTTAAAAGGATTCGCACTGCTAGTAGTTTTTGTACTACTAAATTCATTTCAAACATTTGCTGCACCAGACGGAAAGGCTTTGTTTCAGGCTAATTGTGCCTCATGTCATAACCCAATTAAAGACGCAACGGGTCCTGCTTTGAAAGGAGTGACGGCTCGTGTGCCTAATAAAGAATGGATCTACAAATGGATTAAAAATTCAGCATCGGTTATCGCTTCTGGCGATAAATATGCCAATGATTTATATAATAAGTGGAACAAAACTGCTATGACAGCTTTTCCTGGTTTATCAAACGAGGAAATAGATGCAATTGTCAAATATGTAGATGATTATCAAGCGCCTGTTGCTGCAACAACACAAACTCCAGCTGCTGGAGAATCAAAAGACAGTGGAGATAACACATTATTGTATGCAATCTTATCAATTGTATTGTTAATAGCAATTTTTGTTTTAACTCAAGTAAACAAGGTATTGAGCCGTTCATCAAATGCAAAATCAGGCTTGCCATCACCTAAAGATGTACCTTTTTTGAGAAATAAAGTAGTATTGGCTATTTTGGCAATTATTGCTGTAGTGGGTATCGGTATTTGGATGACGAATGGTGCAGATTTTGGTCGTCAAAAAAATTACATGCCTGAGCAACCTATTTTCTATTCACATAAAGTTCATGCTGGAATCAATCAGATTAACTGTTTGTATTGCCACAGTGGAGCAGAAAAAAGTCGTCATGCAATGATTCCTTCTACCAATGTTTGTATGAATTGTCACAAACAAATTAATGAGTATACAGGAGCTGAAACCCATCCATTAGTAACTTTAGAAGGTAAAAAAGTAGATGGTAACAAAGAAATTCAAAAGTTGTATGATTATGCTGGTTGGGATCCTGTAAAAAAAGATTACAAACGCAATGCAGCGGGTGAAATTCAAGCGAAACCTGTTGAGTGGGTAAAAATCCACAATTTACCAGATCACGTATACTTTAACCACTCTTTACATACCGTTTCAGGAAAAATTGCTTGTCAACGTTGTCATGGTGGCATTCAAGAAATGGATGAGGTATATCAATTTGCCGATTTAAGCATGGGTTGGTGTATTAATTGCCACAGAGAAACAAAAGTTCAATTCGCTGATAATAATTACTATTCTATCTTCCAAAAATATCATAATGAAATTAAAGAAGGCAAACGTGAAGATGTAAAAGTGAGTGATATTGGTGGTTTGGAATGTCAAAAATGTCATTATTAATTTGATGATTTGATATTGGTGATTTGATAATAAATAAAATTTGAAATAATTGTGTCGAAAGTTGTAAACAGAAAATAAATTGATAACAACAATTGACATCTGACATCTAATAAAATATGAGTAAGAAACAATATTGGAAAGGACTGGAGGAATTAAATCCGACAACAGAATTCAAACAAAAAGTAAGCAACGAATTTGCTGAGGAATTACCGATGGGTGATTTTGAAAGCATGGCTACAGTGCCTGCTTCTCGTCGTGATTTCTTAAAATATTTAGGTTTTAGTACGGCTGCAGCTACATTAGCGGCTAGTTGTGAAATGCCTGTTCGTAAAGCAATTCCTTATGCTATCAAACCAGAAAATGTAACCCCTGGTGTACCTTTAATGTATGCCTCAACATTTATGGATGCTGGTGAAGCCGTTCCTGTTCTAGTTAGAACTCGTGAAGGACGTCCGATTAAAATTGAAGGAAATCCGGATAGTCCAATTACAAAAGGAGGAACAACAGCCCGTATTCAAGGTTCTGTTTTAAATTTATACGATGCAACTCGTTTGAAATTTCCTCAAATAGATAAAAAAGAAGCGACTTGGGAAGCTGTTGACCAAATGGTTACTGCAGCATTAGCTGGTTTAGGAGGCTCATCATTATATATTGTTTCTTCTACCATCAATAGTGAAACTACATTAAATGCAATCAGTCAGTTTCAAGCAAAATATCCAACTGCAAAACACGTTATGTATGATGCAGTTTCATATAGTGGTATGTTAGATGCTAATTTATCATCATTTGGTAAAAGAGCCATCCCAACTTATCGTTTCGATAATGCAAAAACAATTGTAAGTATTGGTGCAGACTTTTTAGGTACTTGGTTATCTCCTGAAGTAAATGCAAAACAATATGCTTACGGTAGAAAAATTAGTGCGAAAAACCTAAACATGAGCAAACATTACCAATTAGAGGGTATGATGAGCTTAACTGGAAGTAGTGCTGATGAACGTTATACATGCAAACCATCACAATATGGTGCCATTGCAGTAGGCATCTTAAATGCTTTAAATGGTGTTGCAGCAAATTTAACACCTGCATTAAACGAAGCAATTAAAAAAATTGCGGCTGATTTAAATGCAAACAAAGGAAATGCTTTGGTAGTATGTGGTAGCAACGATGCAAGTGTTCAAACAATCGTAAATGCAATTAATAATGCCATTGGAGCCATTGGAACAACAGTTTCATTTGCAACAACAAATAATACTAAAAAAGGAAATGATACAGAAATGAATGCTTTCGTTGACGCTTTAAAAGGTGGTCAAGTGGGAGGCGTTTTATTCTTCGATTGTAATCCTGTATATGAATTAGCAAACGGAAAAATGATTGGAGAGAAATTATCTTCAGTTAAATTATCTGTTTCATTTAATGATAGAATGGACGAAACAACACAATTGTGTAAAGT
>CANGUS010000004.1 GCA_947457085.1 Bacteroidota bacterium | reverse complement strand
CTTTTTTTTCTGGTTTTTTTGTTCCAACTTTTGATGTAACTTTCGATGCAACTTTTTTAATTGCTTTAGAAACAACAGCCTTCACCTTTACAGATTTAGAAGGCTTTTTAACCTCATTTTTGTTCGCAACTTTTGGCATAGAAAATAATTAGTTAAGTGTTCTTATTTTAAATTTTCGTTAGAAAAACTATCTTGCTAATTTAATCAAAACAAGCAGTGGTATAATTTCAAAGGCGCAAAGGTACAAAAAAAAGTGCAAAAAATTCATACTCAGCATTTTTTTAACCAAGCCTGCTAATCGAACATATTTTAAAAAATTCATTACAACTATCAATAAAATACTAATTGCAAGAAGAAAACCTACCAACTTACCATTAAATATTAATAAAAATATGCTGAGAGGGAATAGGAATAATCCTGTAAACTCATTCATCATAATATTGGTTTGCTGATATTCATGATAATTATTTTCTTTATTAAATATCCAAGCGAGCATTTTCACAATTCCATTCTTTAAAAAATAAAAACAAATTACTGCTAGTAAACAAGCAGTATATTTTGTGAAGGATGTATGTTTTGAAAAGAACATTGGGTCGTTTGAAATCAATAAGTACACAATAAATGAAATACAAAAAAAATAAAGCACTAAAAACAATGCATTTGCTCTAGAATTGTTTTCTAATTGATCCTTAATTTGCCTTTTGGCACTATTAATCGTTGTAAATACCTTAAATAAATTAGTAAAATGGGTAAAAAAAGTATTTTTAATTCCTGCAAATACAAATAACAAAAATAAAGATAATAAAAAAACACCCGTTCTATTTTCTACATTTCGGGGGATGATTTCACCTGCTCCTCCATTTTTTTGTTCGGAAATTAAAGGGTGTTGAGCTATAACCGCTTGATACTTTTTCTTTACAGTGGTCAAATGAGTATCTACAATAATGTCTTGATAATCAAAAATAGGTTGTGCGTTGCTTTGAATTGTCAAAGCACATAAAATTAAAACAAGAATACGTAAGTATATTTTTTTCACAAATAACAAATTTACATATTATAAAGACTTGACTTCAAAATTTTATTCAACATAAATGTTATTAACTATATTGTTTTATTTTTTAGTTTAAAATTTACATTTGCAACTACACCGATTTTAAATTTGTAAAATAAAATGAGTCATTTTATAGAAACGTTTTATATCAACAAAACAATTATTACATTCAAAATAGCTTGCTATTTTTTATTTTAAACAGTATTTAGATGTCAGAAGAGATAAATATAGAAAACAACGAAAATAAAACGAATCATGTCAATGACATGTATCAAAACTGGTTTTTAGATTATGCCAGTTATGTTATTTTGGAACGAGCGGTACCAGCAGGTTTGGATGGACTAAAGCCTGTTCAGCGACGAATTTTTCATGCCTTAAAAGAAATGGATGATGGCCGTTTTAATAAAGTAGCCAATGTAATTGGTCAAACCATGCAATATCATCCACATGGAGATGCCAGTATTGCAGAAGCCATCATTAATATTGGTCAAAAAGACTTAATGCTGGATACGCAAGGAAACTGGGGTGATGTGCGAACAGGGGACAGTGCGGCTGCACCCCGTTATATTGAAACCCGCTTATCTAAATTTGCGTTAGATGTCGCTTTTAATAATAAAATTACAGAGTGGCAATTGAGTTATGATGGTAGAAAAAATGAGCCTGTAAATTTACCTATGAAGTTTCCTTTATTGCTAGCACAAGGTGCTGAAGGAATTGCAGTAGGGCTTTCAACTAAAATTTTACCGCATAATTTTTGTGAGTTAATTGATGCGTCCATTAAATATTTGAAAGGGAAAAAATTTGAGCTATTTCCTGATTTTATTACAGGGGGCATGATTGATGTTACCAATTATAATGATGGTAAAAGAGGGGGTAAGGTTCGCGTTCGTTGTCACATCGAAAAAGTAGACAGTAAAACAATTTTAATTAAAGATGTTCCCTATGGACTTACCGTGCCTTCTATTATTGAAAGTATTGTAAAAGCAAATGACTCAGGAAAAATAAAAATTAAAAAAGTAACAGATAATACTGCTGCCATGGTAGAAATTGAAATTCAATTGGCTGTGGGTGTTACACCAGATCAAACGATAGATGCATTATATGCATTCACGAATTGTGAAGTTTCTATTTCACCTAACATTTGTGTGATCGTAGATGATAAACCTATATTTATAACGGCTACTGAATTATTAAAAATATCAACAGAGCAAACCAAAGAACTTTTGAAACAAGAACTCGAATTAAAACTTCGAGAGTTGGAGGATAATTGGCATTACTCGTCGTTAGAGAAAATATTTATCGAAAAAAGAATTTATCGTGATATTGAAGAGGAAGAAACTTGGGAAGGCGTACTTGAAGCTATTGACAAAGGTTTGAAGCCATATAAAAAATTATTTAAAAGAGAAATTACAGTAGACGACATTACTCGATTAACTGAAATTAAAATTAAACGGATTTCTAAATTTGATTCATTTAAAGCAGATGAACACATCAAAGGAGTAGAAAATAGTATAGCAGAAACCAAACAACATTTAGAACACTTGACAGATTATGCAGTGGCCTATTATGAAAATTTATTAAAAAAATATGGCAAAGGCAGAGAACGTTCAACAGAAATAAAAGTCTTTGATACCATCCAAATTGCAGACATTGCCATAGCCAACACAAAAATATATGCGAATTGGGCTGAAGGTTTTATTGGTACAAGTTTGAAAAAAGATGAACTCATGTTTGAATGCTCAGACGTTGATAATATCATTGCTTTTACCAGAGAAGGTAAAATGAAAGTATTTAAAGTAGCTGATAAAGTATTTGTTGGGAAAGATATTATTCATGCCGAAATATTTAGAAAAGCAGATGACCGAACTACATTTAATGTAATTTATGTAGATGGGAAAACAGGCGTTTCTTATGCTAAACGTTTTAATGTTACTGGTATCACCCTGAATAAAGAATACGATTTGACAAAGGGTTCGCCAAAATCAAAAATATTATATTTTACTTCTAACGGAAATGGGGAAAGTGAAATCGTGTCAATTTCATTGAGTGCAGCTTGTAAAGCAAAAATAAAAACTTTCGATTTTGATTTTGAAGAGTTAGGCATTAAAGGGCGCAGCTCTATGGGAAATCAAGTAACTAAATATCCTGTAAAAGGCGTGAAGTTAAGAATGAAAGGAACCTCCAGTTTGGGTGGCCGAAAAATTTGGTATGATGATATCGTTGGACGTTTAAATACGGATGAAAAAGGGATGTATTTAGGCAGTTTTAACGAAGAAGATAAAATTGTAACGATGTATAGCGATGGTACCTATGTACTTTGTAATACAGAATTAACCAATCGCTTTGATGCAGATAAAGTGATATCCATAGAGAAATTTAAACCGCAAGCTATTTTAACTGCTGTATATTTTGATGCAGATAAAAAACAGTTTAATGTAAAACGATTTAAAATAGAAACCCTTACAATGAATACCAATTTTCAATTTATTAAAGAAGGGGCCGGCAATTATTTGGAATGGGTAACTTCTAATCCTTCGCCTGTAGTAAAAATTAAAAAAGGCAAAAAGAAGTTTTTACCTAGCGAAGAAACCATCAACCTCGAAGATTTCGTAGATGTAATGGGCTGGAAAGCGATTGGTAGTAAACTATGTGAAAGCGATTTATTAGAAATTAGTTTGCTTAATGGGGAAAGCGATGAAGAAAGCAAACAAGGTGATTTATTTGGATAATGAAATCCGTATATTCTTTGATTGATATATTTTTAAATAAAAAATCCTCTTTTATAAAGAGGATTTTTTATTGTTATTTAATTGGGTTTATTTACCCCATCCAAACCAATCATTTCCATTAGCATAAAGCATCAACAACATTAATAATATCATACCACCCATTTGGGCATATTCTAAAAATTTCTCATTGGGTTTGCGACGGGTGATCATTTCATATAATGTGAACATGACATGTCCGCCATCCAATGCAGGAATTGGCAATAAATTCATAAAGGCCAATACAATAGAAAGGAAACCAGTTATATTCCAAAATGATTCCCAATTCCAAGAACTCGGAAAGGCATTGGCAATAGCTTTAAAACCACCTAAGCCTTTGTAAGCACCAGTTTTGGGTTGTAACATTTTTTTAAACTGATCGATATAGCCCATCAATTTATCTTTCGTAAGTGCTACACCTGCAGGAATACTTTCCAAAAATCCATAGCTTTTATGTTCGTTTTTTAAGACCCCCATTTTTTGCAATTGATCAAAATCTGAAATTGGAGGAATGCCTAATTTTTTTTCTGCATTTAATTTCGATGTAATAGAAACCGTGTCTGTTTTTCTTAACACTTTTAAATCGACAGTTCCAGTTGTTGAACTTTGTAAAAGTGGACGCATTTCATCAAAGAAATTTACAGGTATGTTATTGATTGATAATACAATATCGCCTTCTAACATACCCGCGTCTTTTCCTGGTGATTTTTCATTCATTCCATCGAATGATCCAATAACGGCTGGCATACGAGGAATTAACATCATTGAACCACCTTTCTTTTTACTTTCAATTAAAGTGCCTATTAAATTTTCTGGGAAAGCCAAGGATTGTTTTACACCATTGCGTTCTACTTCAGCTGTTTTGCCCATTAAAATTTTTAAAGCAGCGTCATCTAAATAGGTAACTGATTTCCCATCTACGCTAATAATTTTATCACCATTTTGAAAACCAATTTGATTGTAAATACTATCTTGAAAAGCTACTCCATTTTTCAATGAAGACATCGGGATTTTATCTTCACCATACTTAAATAAAATCATTGAAAATATTACGATGGCTACTAAAACATTCATAATAATACCACCCAACATGATAATTAATCGTTGCCAAGCTGGTTTGCTTCTAAATTCCCATTCTTTAGGAGGGAGTTTCATCGCTTCGGTATCCATGCTTTCATCAATCATTCCAGCAATTTTAACATATCCACCTAAAGGAAGCCAACCCACACCATATTCAGTATCACCCACTTTTTTCTTGAAAATTGAAAACCATGGGTCGAAGAATAAATAAAATTTTTCAACACGACAACCAAACCAACGGGCTGTAATATAATGACCAAATTCGTGCAGAATAACTAATATACTCAAAGCCAAAATCAATTGTCCTGATTTTACGACTACTAAATGCCAATCAATTGCTAATAAGTGCATATTGTTTTATTGTATTTTATTATTTTATTAAAGTGGATGCCAGCAATCTTGTTTCAGTATTGCAAGCAATATAATCTTGTAAACTAGGCTTTTCTACAAAAGCGATTTTTTCTAAACACTGTTCTATAATGTCACTCATTTCTAAAAAACCAATTTTGTTTTTTAAGAAAGCGTCCACTACGATTTCATTGGCCGCATTTAAAACACAAGGTGCATTTCCACCTTTAAACATGGCATCTTTTGCTAATGCTAAATTTTTAAATGTTTTATAATCTGGTTGTTCAAACGTAAAATTGGGATAATTTTTAAAATCCAATCGTTTAAAATTATTTTTTATTCGTTGAGGATAAGCTAATGCATATTGAATTGGCAACTTCATATCGGGCAATCCCATTTGGGCTTTTACACTGCCATCTTCAAACTGCACCATTGAATGAATAATTGATTGAGAATGTATTAATACCTCAATTTGCTCATTTTGCAAGCCAAACAACCACTTTGCCTCTATCATCTCTAAACCTTTATTCATAAGGCTTGCAGAGTCAATTGTTATTTTTGCACCCATCGTCCAATTAGGATGTTGAAGAGCATGGTCTTTTTTTACATTAATTAAAAAATTTGGTTTTTTTCCTAAAAAAGGACCACCAGAGGCCGTTAATATGATTTTCTCTACCGGATTATTTTGCTCACCCACAAGGCATTGGAAAATAGCAGAATGTTCGCTGTCTACCGGAATGATACGTGCATTTTTTTCAGTCACTAAACGAGTTACAATATCACCAGCAACAACCAAAGTTTCTTTATTGGCCAATGCAACCGTTTTACCTTGCTCAATAGCTGCCAAAGTTGATGAAAGCCCAGCATACCCTACAATTGCCGCTAATAAAACATCATAGGTATCACTTCCAGCAATGTCAATTAATGATTTTTCGCCAGCAAACACTTTAATATCTTTTGATGCCAAAGCCTGATTCACTTCTGCATATTTGGTTTCATCACTTATAATAACAATATTAGGCTGAAAACGAATCGCTTGTTCAATTAAAAGAGTGGCATTGCTGTGGGCTGTTAATACTTCCAATGAAAAAAGTTCAGGATTATTTTCAATCACTTCTAAGGCTTGCGTTCCTATAGAACCTGTACTTCCATAAATGGCTATTCTTTTTTTCATTGTAATACTTGAAATCTAAATTTAGATTTGCAAACTTACAATTATAGTAGTGATTTATGTTGGTTTTATCAATATTTTAAGATTTTTTGTTAAAATTAGATGACATAATTAAACCTTTTGTAAGCACTAGAGTCTCAAAGCCCTAAAATATTATTTGACATGAAACACAACACATTAAAATTAGGAATTGTTGCAATTACAATTATGAGTACATTATTTTTTGGCTCTTGCAATAGAGACCGAATTAAAAACAATGATACAGATACTAGTTATGCCATTGACAATGCCCTAAGCGAATTTGCTTACAATGATGCTTTAAATATTTCTGATGAAGCTTCTACTTTAAATACAGGTGAGAATTTAGGGAACTACAAAACAGCTAGTAATTGTGCTACAGTAACCCACGATACTACCACAATACCTAAAATCATCACCATTGATTTTGGACTAACTAATTGCCTTTGCAATGACGGACGATATAGAAAAGGGAAAATATTAGTTAGCTACACTGGACATTACAAGGATTCTGGCATGGTGAGAACAATTTCATTTGATAATTATTTCGTAAATAATAATCAAATTTTAGGTTCAAAAACAATTCAAAACATGGGTTACAACACAAATAATCAAACTTATTTTACTATAACAGTTAACGGTTTAATTATTAAAGCAACCACAGGTGATTCAATCATTTGGAATCAAAACAGAGTAAGAACATATACTGCTGGAGAAAACACAGCCAATAAATTAGATGATGTTTATAGCATTACAGGTAGTGGAACTGGAACAACAGCAAATGGCATTTCATACACAATGTCGATAACTCAACCATTAGTGAAAGCAATTGCATGTTCTTGGATTGCAGCAGGTGAAATTCAAATTCAGCCAGCAGGAGGAAATTTAAAAACGATTAATTATGGGAATGGTACATGTGATGATCAAGCAACTGTTACTATAAATGGATCAACTTATCCTATTACATTAAATTAATAAATGTGAAAAATATTAAAAATGGCTGTCTGAAATAATCAGACAGCCATTTTGTTCTTATTTTAAAACGGTAAAATTAAACACTTTCGCCTGCTTTCATTTTTTCTGCATTTTCGGCAAATTGGAGTGCATCTAACATTTCTTGAATATCACCATTTACAAAGCTATCCAAATTATAAATTGTTTTATTAATGCGGTGATCGGTTATTCTTCCTTGAGGCCAGTTGTAGGTTCTAATTTTGGCAGATCGGTCTCCCGAGCTTACCAATGTTTTTCTACTTCTTGCAATGGCTTCTTCATGTTCACGTACTTTTTCTTCATACAATTTTGTACGCATCATTTCAGTAGCACGAATCCGATTTCCTAATTGAGAACGATCGGTTTGACAAGTTACAACCGTACCTGTTGGAATATGTGTTAAAATTACTTTTGTTTCTACTTTATTTACATTCTGCCCTCCAGCACCGCCACTTCTAGCCGTTTCCATTTTAAGGTCAGATTCTTTTAATTCAAAATCAACTTCTTCTGCTTCAGGCATAACAGCTACAGTTGCTGCTGAAGTATGAACACGTCCACTTCCTTCGGTAGCGGGAACCCGTTGCACCCGATGTACACCACTTTCATATTTCATTACACCATACACATCATCTCCTTCTACTTCTAAAATAACTTCTTTAAATCCACCGGCGGTACCTTCACTTTGATCTGCAAGAGTCACTTTCCAACCTTTATTTTCACAGTATTTGATGTACATGCGCATTAAATCTCCAGCAAAAATGCTAGCTTCATCACCACCAGTTCCTGCACGTATTTCCATAATTACGTTTTTCTCATCTTGAGGATCTTTAGGGATTAATAGTTCACGAATTACTTCTTCTAAGTCATTTTTTTGTGTTTCTAAATTGGTCAAATCGGCTTTTGCCATTTCACGCAATTCTTCATCACTTTCTGTTTCCAATACTTCTTTTGCAAAAGCTAATGAGTCTATTGCATTTTTATATTGATTGTAGGTGTTTACAATTTTTTCAAGTTTTCGATATTCTTTGCTTAATTGAGAAAATCGTTTTTGATCAGATACAACTTCTGGATTGGTAAGTGATACTCCAATATTTTCAAAACGACCTTTTATTGCCTCTAACTTGTCTAACATAGTAGGCAAAGATAATTTTTATGTATCAATGTGCCAATTTCAAAATTACTAATTATATCATCTATTTATCTTGCAACTAATTATTTACATTTACAACAAATTTCTTTCAATGAAAAAACTGTTCCTGCTATTTATTCTACTTGAATTATCCATGATTGGATGGTCTCAATCTGAAATTTTGTGTGACACCATAATAAACAAAAGTGAAATCAGTGCGGGTAGAAAGCAATTGCATTTAATGATAGAACGAGAACAAAAAAAAGCAGATGTTTCTGATGGAGTGTATGATAAAACGATTGATTACAATGAAGATATAAGTAAAACAGGCATTATATCAAATGCTATTTTTGTCAAAACAAACAAAACAGTAGCTTATATTGAAAATAATGAAAAAGATGATTTAATAAAAAGAAAGTATTTAGGGCGTGTAATTGATAATCTTAAATTATTTAATACTGATTTTAACGATGGATATATAGATATTCCATATTATGCTCAATTATTTGATCAAACCTATTACGTTATAAAAGGCATACACAATAAAAATTTAGCTGCTTATGTAAAAAAAAATGTGAACAAAGCCATGTATGTCATTTCCCCTATATTTGATAGAGACAATGATGCAATGGTAGCATTGATGAATGTTATGGGCGACCAATACCCCGACATACTCATTAAAAAAATAAGCACGATGAATTCGGCATCAGCTGCCGATGTAGTGGTTGAAAAAGCAGCCCCTAAAAATCCTAAAATCATTTTAAATTATGCCACTTCAACCGCTGTTGAACGTGAAATTATTCGCAGGAATAAGTCGCCTTATGTGCGATCAATTATAAAAATTGCGGACAGTGCAAAAACTCCTTTAAAAGCAATCTTTTTTGTGGATGAGTTAGCCAAGGGAAAAGAAACGATTGAAAGTATTGATAAAATAACTGAAAATGAAGATGATTATTTTAAGAAACTAATTGTTATTCGTCAAGCAAACTATACATCTGAACTGCGTAAAATGTATGATAAAGAATTGGTTCATGTAGCATCAAAATATGTAACTTCTATGAATGAATTGCATGAACAAACGGATGCCATTCGATTTAAATCGGTAGATAATTTAACAGCTACAGAAATGTATTATGTAATGGTTTATGGAAGTGATGATTTATATACCAGTAGTTTTTTAGGTTGTTTTAATCGCTTATTAGTAAGGATGAAACCAAAAAATGGAAATGAATTTTTGGATGGGATAGGTAAAGATAAATTTAGAACTTTTCTGCGTTTATGCGCAAACTACAATACCTTACCCACGTTTCTATCCACTATGAAGGATAGTAATAAACAAGGGCTCATGCGTAGTTTTGTTTCCGGATTAGATAACTCATTCGAAGGGGATTTGGAGGGAGCAGTAGATGTGGCCAATTCTTTTGGTAGCATTACAGACTCCTCTTTAATGAAAGTGATTGTATTACAAATCAAAAAAAATAGAGAAAAAGATAGCATTGGACATGATAAGCGAGGATTTAAAATTTATGATATTTTATATACGATGCTTACTTCCAGCAATGATTCTATTACCTCAAAATTAGGCATTCCACCAATTACAATTATGCCTTATTCTAAATTGATTAATGACAGTGGGATTGTATATCAGCAAGTATTTTTTTATGGAGATGAAGATGGGAAAGGCGTTTTTAATAGCTATGTAAATGGATTTGGTGCGCCAGATTGGAAAGTGGATAAATCAAATGATTATTGGGTAAAAATTTCCTCTGTTAAAGGAAAACCCGTCATCATTTTTGCAAATAAACCCTTAGATGAACCCAACGATGAAAAAGCTCAAAATGCATTGCAAGATTTTTTAGATGAAAATGGAATTTCTCCGTCAGTTATAATTCATCGAGGACACAGTTATCATCTTTCAGGAACATTAGATCATATTAATTCTCGACACAAAGTAGTAATTTTAGGGGCTTGTGGAGCATATCAAAATCTGTCTACGGTATTAAATCATTCGGAAGATGCACAAATTGTATCTACCAAACAAATTGGTAGTGGAAAAATTAATGGGCCCATTATCAGAGCATTTAATCAACGATTGTTAGAAGGAAAAGATATCGATTGGGTTCAAATGTGGGCTCAATTAGCAAAACAATTTCCTTCAGGGGATATGAAAAATTTATTTGATGATTATGTGCCTCCTTACAAAAACTTAGGTGCCTTGTTTTTAAAAGCCTATCGTAAAAGCGGATATGACAATGATTAGCTTTTAGCCAATCTAAACAAGGGTGCTTTTATTAAAATAATCATGGAAATTCCAATTGTAACCCATTGTAAATAAATGTAAGGCACTTGAATCAATTGATAAAAGAATACCATATATATTTTTAAAGAAAGAAGTGCAAAAAATGGAGCAGATAAGTTGCTTTTTTTCTTGATCAAAATATATCCTGAGACTATGGCAATAAAAAGACAAATGGCTAATTGAAAATGCCTACAAGCTGCAATTTTTTGGGTTAATGAACCTTTCCAAAAATCATTAAAATAAATATTAAACCCTAAACCTTTTGCTAAATGAAATGGAGGATCTGTAGCTTGTTGCCATCCTTTTTGAATCCATTCATTTGGTGCTGCATCTACATAATATTGTATGCCTCTCATAAAAATAGTAGCATCTTTACTCATAAACGGAATGACATAAATACACAATGCAAAGAACAATACTACAATTCCCATATACATTGCCTGCTTCCAATGAAATTGATAAAATGCAAAAACGAGTAAGAAGGGTAGCCAATAAACAAAAGAAAAACGAGATAGTAAACAAAATGAAATTGCTAATGCCAATACCCACCAACGTTTTGTAAATAAAGCCATTGCTAAAAATGCATAGTAAACTACAATTACCTGTTCGATGGACATAGTTAATGTCCCTAAATCATAATAGGCATACATAATAACAGGAAAAAAAGGGACTATCGTTCTTAAAACAACTTCCACTAAATTGACATTTTTTCTTATAGAGTAAACTATCACAACTGCAAATGCAACTAAGTAATAAATTAAACCATATAAACGGTAATCTATTTGCAAAAACTCTGCTGGCAAGTAAGGCAACCATTGCATCGGTAAATAATTAGGAACAACATGATAACCTTTGTAAGGAACTAGATCATATACATATTGATTCGTCAATAATCGTTTATTATATGCTTGTAAAGTTGGAATCACATCTGAAGAAATTGGATCAATTTTTACAGTTAATACATGCACATTAAACAGGTGAATGGAAAAAATAGACAACCCTATAAATAGTAATGAAAAAACAATCCATTTCAAATTACTGATTTCATATTCATTACCCTGACACTTTTGTTGAAACAAATGATAACCGGAAATACAAATTAAACTACCTAAAATAATGATTACCCATTGACTAAAATAAATTCCGAAATAACCAAGCCAACTGCTGTGCAGCATCATTTCTAATATAATACTCATCACCAATAAAAATGACCACTTGTTTTTAGCGAAATATGAAATAATTTTCATGTAAATGAATATCTTTTTTCAAATATACAATCTCAATACCAACTAATAGAAATATCATCCGCTATTCCTATTTACAATCTTTCATCTATTTAACTAAATTTCAATGATGAAAAATGTTCAAATTTGAAAACTAAAATGATTTAAATAATTTTATAATTTGCTTTTTTTCAGCTCTCGAAACTCTTGGGATTTTTTTAGGTAATGGCCCAAAATAATAATGATACATTGCCTTCATCGGAACTGGTCTTCTATTCACAGCTCGGCCAAATGCTCCTCCAATCCAATTTAAAAAACCTGCTGTTAATAAATAACCTCCAGTATTGCCCATTCTAATTTCTTGTTTTGTAGGATTTGAATCATCCCCACCATATTTTGACATGATAAATATTCCTGAAATCATTGCTGCTATTGAAGTATAACGATGAATTTTTTGAGTTGTTTTTTTTCGTTTAAACTCGTTTACATATTGAATACCCAATGTATCCTTTTTTAAAAACTCAAACACTGCTTTTCGATCATCTAACGCAAAACGATTGTTATTAACGGTATCATAAATCGTAATATCAATAGAAGACCATTTAGTTGATTTAGCCGATTTAAAAGTTGGAAGACTATATCCACTTTCAACATACTTGACTAAAACCGCCTCGTAAGGCATTTTATCTTTTATGATAACAGAATCATTGACTTTTGCTAAAAGAAATCTTTTTTCAATATAGCTTGATTGTCTGATTGATTTACATGAAGCAAATAAATTCAGTAATACAATGGCTAATAAGAAAATTTTAAAATATTTTCTTGTCATAAATTTAATATTACTTACTTAAATACATACTTCTATCCTTATATAATTTTCTAAAATAAGGATCACGTAAATCTTTAATGAAACGAATTGCTTCTCCAGTCGATTTCATCTCAGGTCCCAATTCTTTACTCACTCCAGGGAATTTTTCGAAAGAGAAAACAGGCTCTTTAATGGCAAATCCAGTAAGTTTTTTGTCGTAGGTAAAATCTGTTAGTTTATTTTCACCCAACATAATTTTAGTGGCAATATTCAAATAAGGAATCTGGTATGCTTTGGCAATAAATGGCGTTGTTCTTGAAGCTCTTGGATTCGCTTCTATCACATAAACTGTATTGTCTTTAATTGCAAACTGAATATTTATCAACCCTTTAATGTTTAATGCTTTTGCAATTTTTAAAGCATAGTGCTCCATAGTAGTTACTAATAAAGGCGATAAATTAAAGCAAGGCAGCATGGCATGGCTATCTCCACTATGAATCCCTGCTGGTTCAATGTGTTCCATAACTCCCATTACATGAATTTGTTCTCCATCATAAATCGCATCTACCTCCGCTTCTTGACAACGATCTAAAAAATGGTCAATTAATATTTTATTATCTGGAATGTGTTTTAAAATACTAATTACTGCTTTCTCTAATTCTTCATCATTGATTACAATTTTCATTCGTTGACCTCCAATCACGTAGCTAGGACGAACCAATACTGGATAACCTACTTTTTTGGCCACTTCAATTGCTTCATCTACATTCACAGCGCTACCATATTCTGGATAAGGAATCTCTAATTCTTTCAACAAATCACTAAATCGACCTCTATCTTCTGCAATATCCATATTATCAAAACTCGTTCCTATGATAGATATATTTTTTTCATGTAATTTTTTAGAAATTTTAAGAGCTGTTTGTCCACCCAATTGAACGATTACTCCTGCAGGTTTTTCATGCTCGATAATTTCATAAATATGTTCCCAACTGACAGGCTCAAAATATAATTTATCCGCCATATCAAAATCAGTGCTCACTGTTTCCGGGTTACAATTAATCATAATTGCTTCATAGCCACATTCTTTAATGGCTAGTAAACCATGCACACAACAATAGTCAAACTCAATACCTTGACCAATTCTGTTGGGCCCAGAACCTAAAACGATGATTTTCTTTTTTTCGGTTACAATACTTTCATTATGAATTAATTTTCCTCCTTCAGATTGTTTTTCAAACGTACTATAAAAATAAGGCGTTACCGCTTCAAACTCACCAGCACAAGTATCTACCATTTTAAATACTCTAGTAATTCCTAATGATTTTCGTTTTTCATATAATGCATCTTCCGTACCATCATTCATGATTCTGCAAATTTGCTCATCACCAAAACCATTGGTTTTAGCCATTTGTATCAAATCTTTAGGCAGGGTATCTAACTTATATTTTGCTATTTCTTTTTCAATATCACACAGCTTTTTAATTTCATTTAAAAACCATTTATCGATTCCATGACTCGCTTTCGAAATAGAATTTACACTCACACCCGCCATCAAAGCATCTTTGATTCTAAATATTCGATCCCATTTAGGTGTTTTTAAACTTTCTAAAATATCATCTGTTTTCATCAAGTTTTTGCCATAATAGCCCAATCCAATGGCATTGTTTTCAAGGCTTTGGCAAGCTTTTTGAACGGCTTCTGTGAAACTTCTTCCTATGGCCATTACTTCACCAACCGATTTCATTTGAAGACCTAAAGTGTCTTTTGCCCCTTTAAATTTATCGAAATTCCATCGAGGAATTTTAACGATCACATAATCTAAAGTTGGTTCAAAAAACGCCGATGTATTTCCAGTAATTTGATTATTTAATTCATCTAAACGATAACCAATCGCTAATTTAGTTGCCACTTTGGCAATTGGATAACCAGTTGCTTTACTTGCCAATGCTGACGAGCGACTCACACGCGGATTAATTTCAATTGCAATGATTTCTTCGGTTTCAGGATTCATGGCAAATTGCACATTACAGCCTCCGGCAAAATTGCCTAAATCTCGCATCATCATGATGGCTGTATTTCGCATCAATTGAAATGCGGTATCACTCAAAGTCATGGCAGGCGCTACTGTAATTGAATCTCCAGTATGTACCCCCATAGGATCGAAGTTTTCAACCGTACAAATAATACATACATTATTCGCGCTATCTCTTAAAAGTTCTAATTCAAATTCTTTCCAACCCAACACAGCTTGCTCAACCAACACTTCATGAATGGGACTTGCTTGTAACCCCCTATTTAATGCTTCATCTAAATCTTCTGGTGCATTCACAAATCCACCGCCTGTTCCACCCAAGGTAAATGATGGGCGAATTACCAACGGAAAGCCCATTTCTTGTGCGAATTCTTTTCCTTCTAAAAATGAATTCGCCGTTTTAGCTTTTGCTACGTTTACGCCCAATTGTATCATCCATTGACGAAACTGTTCACGGTCTTCAGCTTTATCAATCGCTTTAATATCTACACCAATTAAACGAACATTATATTGTTCCCAAATACCTAATTCTTCTGCTTCTTTAGCCAAATTCAAGGCAGTTTGTCCACCCATAGTAGGCAGTACAGCATCAATTTCATTTTCTTTTAAAATTTGTTCAATACTATCTACAGTTAATGGTAAAAGGTATACCCTGTCAGCCATCATGGGGTCAGTCATAATAGTTGCAGGATTCGAATTAATAAGAATTACTTTTATTCCTTCTTCACGGAGTGAGCGAGCTGCTTGGGTTCCACTATAATCAAACTCACAAGCTTGACCAATAACAATAGGACCAGAACCAATAATTAAAACAGACTTAATTGAGTTGTCTTTAGGCATTTTTTTTTTATCCCGTTGCATAACGGGAGTGAAATAATGACGAACTTTTTGTTGTAGAACTGCAAATATAATTAAATGCACTTTGAATAAAAAGTATTGTGGAAAAAGAAATATTTTTTATGGAATCTATGCTAAAAGATACAATGCCTGAGCTCCTTTTCATGCTAATTGAGTAGGTAATTGCACTGCTTTTTATTCTTTCAAATTGTCACAATCTCTTTTTTGTCTTACTTTCACAAAATGGACAAAAAATTATTTTTACTGGATGCATTTGCTTTGATTTTTCGTGCTTATTATGCTCTAGCTCGAAGCCCAAGAGTGACTAGTACTGGAAAAAATACCAATGCTCAATTTGGTTTTTTAAATGCATTGATGGATTTAATCAATAATCAAAAAGCAACACATTTAGCTGTATGTTTTGATACAAAAGATAAAACAGAGCGCCATGATGATTTTGCCGCATACAAAGCAAACAGACAAGAAACACCAGAGGATATTTTAACAGCCGTTCCTGATATTAAAAGAATGTTGAAAGCTTTTAACATCCCAATTATTGAAGTGCCGGGCTATGAAGCAGATGATATTATTGGCACATTGAGTGTGCAAGCCTCTAAAGCTGGTTACGATGTATATATGGTAACACCCGATAAAGATTATGGACAATTGGTAAATGATAAAGTATTTATGTATAAACCCGCTTCCGGCTTCAGCAAAGCAGAAGTTTTAGGCGTAAAAGAAATATTAGAAAAATGGGATATTGAACGAGTAGACCAAGTAATTGATATTTTAGGAATGATGGGCGATGCTGTTGATAATATTCCTGGTATTAAAGGGGTAGGAGAAAAAACAGCTGTAAAGTTCTTAAAAGAATATGGAACATTAGAAGGTGTTTTAGAAAATGCAGATAAAATAAAAGGGGCTATAGGTGAAAAAGTAAGAGCAGGAAAAGCAGATGCCCTGATGAGTAAAAAATTGGCCACTATTATATTAAATGTTCCTTGCGAATTTCATGAAGAAGATTTTTCATTAAGCGAATGGAACAAAGAGGAATTGGCAGAAATATTTAATGATTTAGAATTTAAAACCATTGGTAAACGAATTTTAGGACAAGACTTTGTTGAAAAATCAAAAAATGAAAATTCAAGTTCTCAAGATAAACAATATGATTTATTTGGAAAAGAGGTTGAACAGAAAGCAGGCAATCAAAAATCAGATCTTGTTCAGCAAGATTTATTTGCACAAGATTTTGTAAACTACAAAACTATAAACGATGTAGAGCATGTTTATCAATTGGTTGATGATCCAAATGAGCAATTGGAATTGATTACAAAATTGTCTGAACACCTAAAGACCAAACCTGAAATCTGTTTTGATACTGAAACAACAGGAATAGATGCCAACGCTTGCGAATTAGTTGGGATGAGTTTTTCAATTAAAGAACATGAAGGATATTATATTCCTTTGCCAAGTGACAAAAATGAAACGCTTTCAATTTTAAGTCGATTTAATATTTTATTTGAAAATGAAAATATTTTATGGATAGGTCAAAATATAAAATTTGATTTACTTGTTTTAAAAAATTACGAGATAGAAATCAAAGGAAAATTATTTGATACGATGTTGGCACATTATTGTTTTGAGCCAGAAGGTAAACGCAGCATGGATTTGTTGAGTGAACACTATTTACAATATAAACCAGTTTCTATTGAAGAGTTAATAGGAAAGAAAGGCAAAGGACAAGGCACTATGCGGGATGTGGAAATTGAAAAAATAAAAGAATATGCAAGTGAAGATGCTGACATTACGCTTCAGTTGAAAGAAAAATTTGCACCCTTACTTAAAGAAAAAGACGTAGAAAAAGTTTTTAATGAAGTAGACACTCCACTGATAAAAGTATTATTGGATATGGAGTTTGAAGGAATAAAAATTGATACCGATTTTTTGAAAAACTACAGTGTGGTTTTAGAAAAATTAGCCAAAGAAGCTGAAGAATCAGTTTATAAACAAGCTGGTGTGCGATTTAATTTGGCATCGCCAAAACAATTAGGTGAAGTGCTTTTTGAAAAATTATTATTGGATCCTAAAGCAAAAAAAACAAAAACAGGTCAATACGCAACAGGAGAAGAAGTGTTGGCAAAATTGGCCCATGAACATAAAATTTGTGATGATATTTTAACCTTTCGAGAATATACTAAATTAAAAAATACCTATGTTGATACTTTGCCCGAATTAATTAATCCTAAAACGAGTAGAGTACATACTACTTATGGTCAAACGATTGCAGTTACAGGGCGCTTAAGTAGTATCAATCCTAATTTACAAAATATTCCTATTCGTACAGAACAAGGTAGAGAAATTAGAAAAGCATTTATTCCTAGAGACGATAAGCACATTTTAATGAGTGCAGATTATTCGCAAATAGAACTGCGGGTAGTGGCTGCCATGAGTGGGGATGAAGCGATGTGTGAAGCTTTTAGAAAACATAAAGACATTCATACAGCTACTGCTGCAAAAGTATATGGCATTGAAGAAAGCGAAGTGACGAAAGAACAACGTTACAAAGCAAAAAGTGTCAATTTTGGAATTATATATGGTCAAGGGGCATTTGGCTTAGCCGAAAATTTATCGATCAGTCGAACAGAAGCCAAAGAGATAATTGATAATTACAAAAAAGAATTCTCAGGCATACAAAAATACATGGATGAAACTATTAATTTTGCTCGTGAACATGGATTTGTGCAAACCTTGATGGGTCGCAAGCGTTGGTTAAGAGATATCAATTCTCAAAATTTTACGGTAAGAGCATTTGCAGAACGAAATGCCATTAATAGCCCAATTCAAGGAAGTGCTGCAGACATGATCAAGTTGGCTATGATTGCGATTCAATCAAAATTGAAGGATTCAAAATTAAAAAGTAAAATGGTACTTCAAGTGCATGATGAATTGGTATTTGATGTACTCAAAGAAGAAGTTGATGACATGAAAACACTCATTTTAAATTGTATGCAACATGCAATGGTTCTACCTAATGATGTACCAATAGTTGCAGAAGTGGGTATCGGTGAAAATTGGTTAGTAGCTCACTAGTTAGACGGACTCTTTTAAATTAATTATTAATCAAAAAGGGTAAATATCTATTCGTCCTCTTTTTGTTGCTGTCTGATTTCCAAAGCTTGTAAAACTAAATATTCATCATCCGTCACATCCACTGTATTGATATCAATATCAGGATTAAGAACTACATACGTTTCACTCACTAATTTTAAATGAGATGGCAAAGCTGCATTCATTACTTCGCCTTCGGTGCATGCATAATAGGAAGCCATCCATTCCCATAATTTTAATTGCTGCTCGGTAGCGATTGGTTCTTCGTCAAGTAAAGTTCGAATAGGTTTTACTTCATAGACAGCTGGCTTATTTGCATGTAATTTTTTTACTATGCCACTGTACACTTTTCGCTTACCAAATTGAACTTCTACTCGACAGCCTATTTTTATTTTATCTTGCATTTGCACAGGCACTCCAAACGTATAATTTCGTTCAACAGCTAAGGGTAATATCACATCTGCAAATAGCATTATTTTAATTCATTATTTTGAAGCCAAGTTACAGCAAAATCCCAAACGTATGTTGGATTATTTTTGCGACAAAAATCAAGACAAGTTTGCATGTATTGTTGACAATAATTTTTCAACAACTCTAAATCGGCTTTCTCAATTTCTTTAGTTGAAATGGGAGGCAAAAAAACAGCTCTGTTCCAACCAGGGGTTACTATGTGTAACTTCGAAGGATGCATTCTTTTCACTGTATTTAAAAATAAAACGGGTAAAATATCTACTTGTTGCATGTGTGCTAAAACAAAACTTCCATTTTCAAACGGCATCAATTCATTTTGTGGATGATTGGCAAAAGTTCCTTCAGGAAATAACACAATCGACAAGCCTTCTTCCATTTCTTTTTTCATTCGTCTGAAACTGTTTGCCTTAGCGGAAACCGAACTTCTATCTACTGTAATCACTACCATTTTATAAATGATTCCATATATGGGAGTTTTTTCAATTTCTTTTTTTCCTAAAGATTTAAATAATTTCGGAACTGCAGTATAAATAACACCGGCATCTAAAAATGATTGATGATTAGGGGCAATTAAATAACTTTTAGAAAAATCAATTTTATTTCTATGATAATTTTTAGGCCACATGCCTCCTAAAATAAACCAAGCATTGCTGATGAATTTTAAAATAAAAAACATGGCATAATCTTTTACTTTTTTGGGCATTATAGACAATAATAATGCAAAGGGAAATGCAAATAGTATGCATACAATTAAGAGGAATACTAAATAAATAAAATAGGGTATGTAAAGTATGTTTTTCAACTAAAATAATTTTCGAGTGAAATTAATAATCACTCGTGCCATAAAACGTTTTCATTTATCAAAGATATGAAATTCATTTTCAGAATTTATTATTCCACCAATGTTAATTAATACCCAAATAGCACAATAAATAATCTTTACTAAGTAAATTTTAGACAAAAAAACCGACTTTTTCAAGTCGGTTTTTTTATTAATTAATTGTGTTTTTATCCTTGATAAAAAGGCAGTTTTACGACAACTGCTTTTAATAATTTATCTCTTACTTCTACATAAATTTCTGATCCGATAGCTGCATGTGAGGATTTTACATAACCCATACCAATCGCTTTATTCAAACTAGGACTTTGTGTTCCACTGGTCACATATCCTAGATCTGCTCCGTCAGCTGTTTTTAAATGATAATGATGGCGTGGAATTCCTCTGTCAATCATCTCGAAACCTACTAGTTTACGCTCAACACCATTTGTTTTTTGAGCTTCAATATGAGACCGATTGGTAAAATCTTTGGTAAACTTTGTAATCCAACCTAAACCAGCTTCCATAGGACTTGTGGTATCATCTATATCATTTCCGTATAGGCAAAATCCCATTTCTAAACGAAGCGTATCTCTACAAGCTAAACCTGTTGGTTTGATATTAAACTCGGCACCTGCTTCCATAATTTTATTCCATACTTCTTCGCAATTACCATGATCTTCAAAATAAATTTCTACTCCACCAGCCCCTGTATAACCAGTTGCACTAATTAAAACATTTTCAACACCTGCAAAAGTTCCTTTTACAAATGTGTAATATTTTAAATTAATCAAATCCATATCCGTCAATTTTTGCATTGCTTTCACTGCATTAGGACCTTGCACTGCCAATAAAGCTGTTTTATCTGAAACATTGTGCATTTCCACATTGTTTGTATTGTGTTTCATAATCCAGTTCCAATCTTTATCAATGTTAGAAGCATTTACAACCAACATATAAACTTTATTCTCTTCTACACAATACACCAATAAATCATCTACTATGCCTCCTTCATTATTTGGGAAGCAAGAATATTGTGCTTTGCCATTGCTAAGTTTAGAAGCGTCGTTACTTGTAATTCGTTGAATTAAGTCAAGTGCATGCTCTCCCTTCAGAATAAACTCACCCATGTGACTCACATCAAAAATGCCAATGCTATTTCTTACTGCAGCATGTTCATCATTAATTCCTGTATATGAAATTGGCATATTATAACCAGCGAATTCAGCCATTTTTGCACCCAGTGCTTGGTGAATAGAAGTAAAAGGGGTATTCTTCATTTTCTTAAAATTTTCACAAAAGTAAAACATCTACTTATTTATTTCTAATTTTCGTTAGGAAGTAGTTGACGTCTATTATATTTGTGCGTTCCAATTATTATTTATTAGATTAAAAAAATGATTAAAAGATATATCCGTTTATTGATTATTGCCATCTTATTACCCTTTTTTACAGCAGCAAAAAGAGGCAGTGATAAATGGGAAAAATCAGTTTTGGCTTCTATTAAAAAAGACATTGACACTTTGTGTAGCGAAAATATGGAAGGCCGATTAACCGGAAGTGATGGCGAACAATTGGCAGCAAATTACATAGAATCTCGATTTAAGCAAATTGGTTTAAGTCCTTATAAAGGGAATTATCAATCAGCGTTTTCCTCAATCAGTAGGACCCAATTAGTTAAGAATGCTTACTTTAAATTATTTGATAAAAATTTAATTCTAAATTCAGAAGTACTTTTCATGGAATATGGATTAGGCAATTCTATGAATGGTTTTGCCTATCCAGAAGTGTACGAGCAAGGAAATGTTTGGTTGGTTTCACTAAAAGCAATGAAAACATTTGAAAATACTAATCCACAAAAATCAATGTATGAGTTTGCCAAACTGGCTGTAATGCAAAAAGCAACAGGGGTCATTTTTTTAAATGATATAGATTCAATGATTGATTTATCTCCCAGTAATTTAGGAAAATTTAGTCCTATTCCAATTCCAGTTGCTTTCATATCTTACAATGCATATAATCATTTTATCAAACCAAATTTAAAGAAAGACTGGATTGAATTCGAAGCAAAATTTAGTTATGAAGATGCTAAATCTGATGGAAAAAATGTAATGGGTTACCTTGATAACAATGCGGAATTTACAATTGTAATTGGTAGTCATTTTGATCATGTAGGAAATAGAGGAGTATACCCTGGTGCGAATAGTGTCAGCGGAGTAGCCAGTTTATTGTTTTTAGCAGCTGAACTAGACAAAGATGAATTTTCAAAATACAATTATCTTTTTATAGCATTTTCTGGAAAAGAACAAAATTTACTTGGATCCAAATCATTTGTAAAACAATATGACACCTCATTGAGTTCATTTAATTGCATGTTGAATATAGATATGATTGGTGGATTAAGTCCTAAAAATAGAAATCTATATATCAGTGGGGTAAATACTTCGGCATCTTGGTTGCCTATTTTAAATCAAATAAATACACCTAACTTAAAATTAAATATCGACTCTTCAGGATATGGAT
>CANGUS010000003.1 GCA_947457085.1 Bacteroidota bacterium | reverse complement strand
TAAATACCATTTTGATTATTGGCATCAAATAATGGATAATCTCCCACATCCACAAAGCCATCTCCATTTAAATCGCTTGCTATATAAATTCCATAAATGCCATTTTGCAAATCCGTATCAAATAAAGGATAATCTCCTACATCTATAAAGCCATCCTGATTCATATCTCCACTAAACAATGCATATTGTCCGTTCCCCACTGACGCTTGATTACTACCATAAGCCTTTGAAATCTCATTGCTAAAATCATAAGCAGTCACAGCCGAAACAGTTACAGGGCTTGCACTCCAAGTCTCAATCGAATTGCGATGTTTTACTATTATATAATACGCATTGCCACTGGCACTACCCGGAAATGTACAAGCCAATAAACCATTGGTTCCTATCACCCCTGTGTAAGTATATGCCAATGCATAAGGAGCCGAAGATGAATGTAATTCTACCGTTATACTATCACATAAAAGTGCATTTGTACCAACGCCTTCATTCAATAAAACAGGACTCATCAAGTTCGAAGAAACATAATAACCCTCTAAAAACGCTTTTTAAATTTAAAGTAATTAAACAGGTATTCACGGTAATATAATTGGCCGTTGTTTTCGTATTCGAGCCCATAGCATTGCTTGCCGTTAGCGATACAGCATATGTACCAGCGGTGGTATAATGGATAGTCGGATTGGCCAATGTGGAAGTACTAGGCGTTCCTCCAGCAAATGACCATGCATAAGCAGTTGCACTTCCAGTGCTGGTATTATTAAATTGTACATTATTATTCACACACACAGTGGTAGGCGTAGCAGTAAAATTAGCAATGGGTGATCCTTTTACATGAATGTTATCTAGGTATAACTTATTGCCATACCCATTCACATTTTGAAATTGAATAACCACATTTTGCTGACCGGCATAAGCCGATAAATTAATACTATCTGTTCGCCATTGTGCAGCGCTTGGCACAAAATTATTGGTACCACTTCCCGCACTCGCTAAAACAGCCCCTCCTTTCGTATAAACTTTAGTAAATGTGCTCCCGCAATTGGTAGACAATAATACATGTAAAGTATCAGCATAACCTGTATAGGCCTGATAAGCTACATCGAAATAAAGAATAGGTTTAGAGTAACCACTTAAATCAATTCGTTTCAATTGCAGTTCATCTTTTTCACCCGGATTATTCCAAGAATAATTATCAAACATCATACTGCTACCACCACTGCCAAAGCCACTCGCAGTATTTGTTTTCACCCATTTCACATTTTGTGTGCTGTTGTCTATATTCAACCAATTGGTAGGTGGATCATTCACTCCTTCAAAATTTTCACTCAAGGGTATCTGTTCGCCAGCGGTAGAAATATAATTGCTTTGGCTAGCAGTACTAGTTGTTACGCCATCTGAAACAACTAAAGAAACATTGAAACTGCCCACGCTATTATACACTACCGTAGGATTGACCGCTGTAGAGCTACTAGGCGTTCCCCCCGGAAACGACCAGGTTCTGCTAGTCACTCCTCCGGTTGATAAATCAGAAAATTGAACCGTTGCGCCTACACAAGGATTTAAATTATTGGCACTAAAATTAGCAGCCAAGGCCCTCAAATTCGTAATGGGTGTTTCCCACATACTCCTACCATAACTTGCATATCGCAAAGAGGTATTGGAAGTACCATCATTGAAAATCGATAAATCAATTGCCTCTGTTCTAGATGGTAAATTGGTATTAAAAATCGTCCAAGTAGTGGCATTGCCAGTTTTATAATACACCGTATTATTGCTCGCTACAAAAACCAATTGATTCGTAGAAAAATATTCATCCGCCAATATTTTTACATGATTCACCGAAGGTAAATTATAGGTTATATTGGTCCAGGTAGCGCCATAGTCGGTCGATTTATATACTCTCGTATTAGCAGTAATATACACCGTACCCGGAACGGCAGTAATGGTAGTAATACTCGCTTTTATATTCGTTGTATTCGGCAAGGCATAAGTAGTAAACGTAGGCGTTGCACTCAATGCATTTTGGCTCACGCGAATGTTTCCATCATCTGTAATCACATACAATACATTGGCATTATCAAAAGCAGCATGCATGGCTTTAATTACTCTTCCCGTGTTTCCTATTTGAGTCCAAGTAGGGGTAGTAGCGGTTAAATTGTTGGTTCGGTATATAAATGAATCGCCCAAAAAGGCAAGGTTGGCATCGCTTCTATGAAAGGCAATATCATCTACATTGGTAACTCTTGCAGGCAATCCATAGGTAGCATCACTGCCATTAACCAACCTGCGTTTATTATTTTGATAGTAATATACCATCGAGCTATTGCTTCGATAATCAAATGCACATTGCGATCCCCAATCCCCACCTCGGTTGGTAAACCAAGCTGTGGTGGTCGAATATAATTCACCATTGTCTTGCGTGCCTATACTGATCATATCTCTTCGAGTAGGACTACAATTTCCATGGTAAATTTCATACCCATTCATGCCATCACTTTTAGGTGTCCAATTACTGCCGCCATCAGTACTTAAAAATACACCTCCATCATTCATATTATAGAGTTCATTATTGTTGTAAGGATTGGTTTCAATTTGATGCATATCTGTATGGCATTTTAACCACCAGTTTGTTAGTTGTGTCCAAGTAACGCCGCCATCTGTCGACTTCCAATTGTTGTGCGATACCAAATACAAAATATTCGCATTGTTTCGATCAACGCCAATTCCAAAATTATAATCCCCCTGACCCGATGAGGTCGACAAATTATCATAATACGTTAAGTAAGGGCTAGCCGCTGTTTTAATAGCCGTAAAGTTGCTACCTCCATCAACAGATTTATAAATCATACCTCCATTGGTCACCATGCCTAAATAAACTATATTGGTATCAGCAGGTGTAACCGCTACCCTGCAACCCGCACCCGTTGTAATGCCTGTAGGCAACACAATACCTGCCGTTATTTGGGTCCAAGTATCTCCAAAATCGGTAGAACGATAAAAAGCAGTAGCATTTGAAGTGGCATATAAAACTCGAGAAGTAGGTGTTTTTTGTTTTAAATCATCTCCCGCAAAACTAGCCGATGTCAAGGTCCAAGTAGTGCCGCCATTGTTTGTTTTATAAATACCCGTTTGCGTAAGCGCCACAATTTTTTGATTGTCCAAAGGATCCATAATCATATCAACGACAAGCTTGCCCGCCAAACCAATATAGCTGAACGTAGTGCCTCCATTGGTTGATTTATAAACCCCACTACCCGCATAATAATAATTGTGATCGCCCGTACCCAAATATAAAATTTGATCATTGGTATGATCGATGCAAACCGAGGCCAATCGCACTGTTGGCATAATATCACAACCAGGCGCTACCGTCCAATTGGCACCACTGTTGGTAGAAATAAACAAACCACCCCGTGCACTAATTGCATATCGTTTAGTAGCCAAGCTAGGATGAAACTTTAACTGACTCACCCGCGTAAGCCCATGAATTTGTCCGCTGGCATTTGTTGGAAATGTGTTGGGTAAAACCGCACTCCAATTGGCACTTTGACCGCATACAGCTTGGCTAAAAAATAGAATAACAACCAATCCAAACATCAGTTGGAAAATAAAACGTGGATATAAATATTGCATTTGAACTATTTTAATGAATGATATATGCTAACAATGAATAATTACTTCTGCTGTTGTTCCCAAATAGCCATTCGTTCTTCATTCGAAAGAATTCGACCATCTTCTTGCACAAAGGGAAGCACATCTTTTTTCCATTGCTTAAAGCGTTTGTAATGATATTGAAGAATATCAAATTCAGCCCGTTCTGTTTGAGTTAAGTTTTCAAAATAGGTTTTGCGAGCGGCTTTTTCCTCAGCAGTCAAAGCCTCCAGGTCTTTAATATCCATTTCTTCAATGGGTTTTATTTTCCCTTTCCAATAATCTGAAAAAGTTTGTACCGCTACAAAATAATTCACCTTCGGATTATCAATCATAGCTACCCAAGAAGGCAGTGCTTTTTCTTGTGCGATGGAGCGAATCGATCCACACATCAGCACGCATATCCATATAAAAATAAAAGGCTGTTTCATCTTACTTATTTTTTGCATAACATATTATGATAACAAATGTAATGCCAATAAATAAATTATTTTCTCCATTAACATACACAAACGATTGATTTTAAAACGCTTTAGCCCTTTTGCAACACCCCATATAAAGTTACCAAACCGGTGATGAAAATAAAAACCAATACCAGGGTTTTAAAATGTTTGGCACTCACCTTTTTCAAAATTTGTTTCCCAATCCATGTGCCCAAACCACTCACCACCAATAGCCAAGGAATTAAATACAAATCGGCGCGATGCACATAACCATTGGCCGCATACACTATGCTTCGGCTCGTGTCGATGCCCAAATCAATGATGGCCGAAGTAGCAATAAAAACCTCCGTTTGTAAATTAAAAGCCGACAAGGTAATGCCTCGTATGGCGCCTCCCGTACCAACCATGCCCGCTACCAAACCCGAAAAAGCACCCCCCAATACCGCGTTGGGTTGATTGGCAGGCAATACCAACTTTTTAAAAAGAAGCAATACCAAACTGCTGCCCAATAAAAAAATAGCCAATGCAATTTCTAAGTAACGCGTATCTATCCAATGGCTCAGCCATGCCCCCACTACCACAAATAGTACAGCAGGAAGGCCCACAGAAATAACCAATTTTTTATCGAAACCATTTCTAAACAAGGCTATTTTAGAAAGATTGCTCGTTACATGAAACAAGCCCGTGATGCCCAATACCGATTGAAAATCCAGAAAATAACTCGCAATGGGCACAAAAAACAACGATGAACCAAAACCCCCCATCGTGCCCAATATTTCGGCCAACAAAGCCAACAATAAAAAGTATACCAAATGATCCATCATTGAATTAAAGATACGGCAATCCAATAGAAATTTAACCCATCCGCTAAAAAATAAATCTACAAAAACCTTGAATGCTTTTTTAGAGGAGTGGGGAGATGGAGGAAGAAAAAAGAAGGGATTTACTAAAATATTCCAAAATGGAATAGCCATTTGTTGTATCGAATATTGCATAATGGAATATTTTATATTCTCGAATAATTATGAACGAAAAGAAAATCAATCAATTTATTTCACACCAATTAGTGAATGCACGAGAAGAGTTAGGATATACTCAAAAAAAAGTGCAAGAGGATAAAGTTATGACTCAAAGTAACTTATCTAAAATTGAAAATGGTGCAAAAAAAATTAGTGCATCAAAGCTTTACATACTTGCAAATTATTATAATAAACCTTTAGAATATTTTTTTGACAAATGAATATAAACGAAAAAATATCAATTGATGAATTTGATGGAAAAAAATTCAAGATAAGAATTATAGAACCAGAGGATAATAGAAAAGCTGTGGTTACTCATTATTTAAATAATTATAAAAATGGATTATCGGATCATTATAAAGAAGAAGCTAATTCTATTATTGAAGATTTTTTACAATATAAAGAACAAGAAGAAAATATTTATTTGGTTGAAGAAATGGCCGTACAACAACTTTTATATGAAGTTGAAAAAGTTCCATTTCCAACACCTGAAAATTATAATTTTAAATTTATTGATTTATTTGCCGGAATTGGAGGTTTCAGAATAGCATTGCAAAATGTAGGTGGTAAATGTATCTATACGAGTGAATGGAACCCAGATGCAAAAATTACTTACAGAGAAAATTTTGGAGAAGTACCTTTCGGAGATATTACTAAAGATACAACTAAAAATTATATCCCTAAAAATTTTGATATTTTATGTGCAGGATTTCCTTGTCAAGCATTTTCAATTGCAGGTTATCAAAAAGGATTTACAGATACAAGAGGCACATTATTTTTTGATTTAGAACAAATCATTGAAAAACACAAACCTAAAGTAGTTTTTTTAGAGAATGTAAAAAATTTAGTTTCACATGATGAAGGAAAAACATTTCAAGTAATATTAGAAACATTAGAAAAAAAATTAGGATATAAAGTTTTTCATAAAGTTTTAAATTCAATGACACATGCAAATGTGCCACAAAATAGAGAAAGAATTTTTATAGTAGCTTTCGACTCAAAACAAGTTTCTAAATGGCATGACTTTAAATTCCCAACTGAAATAAAATTGACAAAGACAATTCATGATATTTTAGAAAAAGGAAAACAAGACGATATTTTTTATTATAAAAATACACATCAATATTATCCTGAATTAGAAAAAACTATGATTTCAAAAGATACAGTTTATCAATGGAGACGTGTATATGTAAGAGAAAATAAGAATAAAGTTTGTCCTACATTAACTGCAAACATGGGAGCAGGGGGACATAATGTGCCTTTAGTAAAAGATGATTTTGGTATCAGAAAATTAACACCAAAAGAATGTTTTGCTTTTCAAGGATATCCAATGAAAAAATATAAACTTCCTAAAATAGCAAATAGTAAATTATATATGCAAGCAGGTAATTCTGTTACAACATCATTAATTGAAAGAATAGGTAATGAAATAATAAAAGTATTATGAAATCATTTGCAGAAATAGATATTGAAAATAAAGGTAATTATTTAAAACTTTTATCAGCTGTTTCAAAACTTTCAGGTTTATTCAGCGAAAGTGCTGTACCTTTTATAAACTATCGTGTAGCAGAAAATATCTTTTGTAAAAGTTTTAATGCAGCTAATTTATCTCGATCTGATACGGCATTTGATGCAAATTATAATTCAATGGGAGTCGGGTTAAAAACATTTACATGCAATTCAAATAATAGTAATGAAAAGGTAGCAGAATTTAATTCTCTTTCCAAATCATTATCAGAATTTAAAGGAATAGATCTTGCAAATAAATTAGCAGAATATAGAAATGATAGAATTTCATTAGCAACAAGATTGTATAATATTAAAAATTCACTTTATCATATTGTAGCAAGAAAAGAAAATGAACTAATATTATTTGAAACAGATTATGGTTTTATAGATATTGATAATATAAATTCTGTAAAAGAAAATAATGCTAGTTTACAATTTGAAGATGGAATAAATTCATATTCATTTAATTATTCAAAAAGCACTTTATTTAGAAAATTTATTATTCCTAAAAAAGCATTCCATTTACCAATTGAAATAATTCAAGACCCATTTAATTTATTACTTGAAATATTTGAAGACAAATCTCTTTTAGTAGCAAAAGATAAATTAATTAAAGGAATTAATTATGCAATACTTCCTTTATATGGGCTAAAAAATAAAGAAAAATTTGTTTACGAAAAAAGTGGATTAAATCAATGGAATGCTGGAGGAAGAAAAAGGGATATAGGAGAAGTATATATTCCTGTACCTATTGAAATTCATAAACAATATCCTAATTTCTTTCCTAAAAGAGATGAAAAATTTAACTTAGAAATACCAACTGGTGAAGTTTTTAATGCTAAACTCTGTCAAGATAACTCAAAGGCATTAATGACTGACCCTAATAAAGCATTATCAGATTGGCTACTAAGAAAGGTTTTAAATTTGAAAGAGGGAGAACCTGCAACAATTGAAAAACTAAATGAGCTTGGTTTTGATAGTGTACTTATTACAAAAATTGATGATAAGAATTTTAGAATAGATAAAGCAAAAATTAATAGTTACGAAAATTTTATTTCAATTGAATAAGCCAATATAATATCCTTTACTTTCTCTTCATGTTTTCTTGAAACTAAGCAGTTTTTCCTCAACCCTCCTTCACCTCTCCATCCACCTTTTGCGCAATCCCTGAGATGATATTCTAACAAAATTTTAAGACCTCCACAATAAAATAAAATAAGTTTCGTTATTATTTTTGACTAAACAATTTTATTTAACCTAAAAAAAATCAACATTATGACCAGTGCATCAGAAAAAGAGCCAAATACAAGAAAATGAAATAAGTCCTCCATAAAGTAATGGATTTTAAAAACACATATTTATATTTTAAAATTAAGTACCAAAAAAAAATAGTTTAAATAAAAAATAACATGAGTCTATTTGATAAATTACAAGAAGCAAAAAATAAAAAAATGAATGAAACATTAGAAGCCGGAAGAAAATTTTTAGAAGAAAACGCAAAAAGACCCGAAGTGGTATCATTGCCAAGTGGATTGCAATACGAAGTATTAACAATGGGTGACGGCCCTAAACCCACAGCCAACCAAACCGTAAAATGCCATTATCATGGTACATTAATTGATGGTAGAGTGTTTGATAGTTCGGTTCAACGCAAACAACCAGCAAGTTTTCCACTGAATCAAGTAATTATGGGTTGGACGCAAGCGGTACAATTAATGCCGGTAGGCAGCAAATGGCGTTTATATCTTCCACCACACTTGGCTTATGGGGATCGACAAACGGGTCCATTGATTGCACCACACTCTACATTAATATTTGAAGTAGAATTATTGGCAATTTAAAAAATAAACCTTATTTTCGCATTCCTAAAATGAGAAATCATTTTTAAAGATCTTTAAAACAAATTTTATAGCTGGAGAGATGCCCGAGTGGCCGAAGGGAGCGGTTTGCTAAATCGTCGTAGGAGTCAGATCCTACCCAGGGTTCGAATCCCTGTCTCTCCGCTCTTTTGTTTTTAAATTATTTTTTAGGAATTGTAAAAGGAAAGTTTACATTTGCAACTCTTAATGAATTACGGGAGGTAGTTCAGCTCGGTAGAATACTTGGTTTGGGACCAAGGGGTCGCAGGTTCGAATCCTGTCCTCCCGACAAAAGCCACTAAAGAAATTTAGTGGCTTTGTTGTTTTAAGTACGTAAGTTAAATGAATAAAATTCATTGATTCGAGAATCTTGTCGAAACGAAGATCCCTATATTTATAGAGGAGGGCGCATAGTATGATAACCTTTTTAATCCCCATTCCCATAAGTTCGCATTCGGAAGCTAACGGGGTAATCAATCCACTGATTTTCTTTCTTTGCCGGTTTCCATTTCATTTTTTCAATCACTTTTTTCAGTTCACTTTTACACGCTTCATCAGTCATTTCAATCTCAATGTTTTTTACTTCACCCGCTTTTGTCACTAAAAAGCGAAGATTAAATGGATGTAGACTCACTTGTTCTGCATAACAAGGAACTTCATTTTGCAGCACCCGATAAATAGGTTCCTTCGAAACAGGATATTCAAAAGCGGGGAAATAATGGATTTTATTCCCTAACATATCATATTGAAACCCCTTCTTTACTTTATTATTTTCAAAATATTCTTTGCGTTTAATGGCCCCCGATAGATAATATTCTATTTGCTCTCCTTGTTTTTTACCAACCACATAATGGGTTACATTTTGAAGCTGCTCACTTTTCCAAAAATAACGCTTCCAGGTTCCAGTCTTTTTCCCAAATAGATCATAAGCACCTTCTTCTTCTATTTGCGAACTGCTTGAATCAAATTGATACGTATAATAAGTAGCTAGTGTTTCAGTAAATATTTTTCTTTCTTTCATGCTTCCATTGGCATAATAAGATCGCCATTCGCCCATTGGAAAACCATGGTGAAAACGTCCTTCTTCTTTTTTTATTCCCGTGGAAAAAAAGTATACAGCATCTCCTTCTCGAATGCTACCCAATTTACTTTTATATTCTACGCTTCTTGCTAATTGATGATTGAAAAAATAATCAGTCAATAAATACGTGTTTCTATCAGTAGGAATCACGAAACGATAATAGCTTGCTTGCTCCCGAGAAACATATGTTCCCAATTCATTGATAAAAACTGTATCCGATTGGGCAGCACATTGAAATATAAAAAAGAATGGAAACAGAAATGCAATGAATAAGCGCATAGTTGAGTAGGTTTTGGTGAATTAAAAATAGAACTATTTTTAACACGCTAACCAATTTCTTATCATTTCTTTTCCATATTCGGTCATAAAACTTTCTGGATGAAATTGAATACCCTGCACATCAAATGTCTTGTGTTTGATAGACATAATTATATTTTCGGATGACAATGCTGTTATTTCTAAACAATTTGGTAAGGTTTCTTTTTCTACTATCCACGAATGATATAATCCTATTTGAAATTCAGTCGGTAAATTTTTAAATAAATAACCTGCCTCTTTAATTTTTAATTGGGCTCTAAATCCATGATATGGTCGTGCTAAATTTTGAAGCGTTCCACCAAAAGCCACCGCAATCGCTTGATGGCCTAAACAAATTCCTAGGATAGATTTTGTAGGTGAAAGCTGTACAATAATTTCTACAATATTCCCCGATTCTTGAGGAGTCGCGGGTCCCGGTGAAATAATGATTTTATCAAAATGACTGGCCTGCTCAGCAGTGATTTCATTGTTTTTTACAATCGATAAATCAGTCACATTCAACTGCCGCATCATTTCAACAATATTAAATGTAAAAGAATCGTAATTATCTATTAATAAAACCTTCAAACCCTTATTTTTACACAAATAAAAAGTATTTCTTGCAAACACAAAGCGCAATCATTGATAAAATAAATAATTATGGAAAAAACAATATTCCATTTGTGTTGTTGGTTGATTTTTTAATCCACCAAACGATTTGTTTTACCATGGACGAACTAGCAGAAAATAATATTGAGATTTCGTTTCCACATTTTAAAAGTGCTCAGCCATCGGATATTAGATCTCAGGAAAAAGTTCAAATTGAGAAAAAAAACATTTCTATTGAAACATATGAAAAGGCTTTTCATGTAGTAAAAAAACAATTGGATTATGGAAATTCTTATTTAACCAATTTGACTTTTGCCACCCCCATTGAAACAAAAAATTCGCTCCAAGAAATTTTTCAATCTGCTCATGCGAAATATAAAATCAATTATAAAAATGAATGGATTAGTTTCTCGCCAGAAACATTTATTCAAATAGAGGATGGAAAAATAATATCCTGTCCCATGAAAGGAACCATTGATGCATCCATAGAAAACGCCGAACAACTTATTTTACAGGATGATAAAGAAACGGCCGAACATTATACCATTGTCGATTTAATTCGAAATGATATTAGCATAGTTGCTACCCATGTGCAGGTTGAAAAATTCAGATACATTGATACCATCAAAACCAGCAATAAAACCTTGTTGCAAGTAAGCTCAAAAATAGTAGGCGACCTACCCACCAATTATTTAGAGCAATTGGGAAATATTATTTTTTCTTTATTGCCGGCAGGTTCTATCAGTGGAGCACCTAAAAAGAAAACCCTTGAAATTATTCAAGAAGCTGAGAAAGTTGACAGGGGCTTTTACACAGGAACTTGTTTTTACTTTGACGGTAAATCAATCGATAGTTGCGTACTCATTCGTTTTATTGAACAAACCAGCAATGGGTTGGTTTATAAAAGTGGTGGTGGTATTACCATCAACAGCGAAGTAGAAAAAGAATATCAAGAATTAATCGATAAAATTTATGTTCCCACTTTTTGAAACCATCAAAATTCAACATCATACAGTATTTCTGTTCGAAGATCATTGGGCTCGAATGAAACATTCTATGAAAGCATTGTCGGGAAGAGCCTTGAATTTTAAGTTAACTGAAAATCATATTCTACAAGAAATAAAAACGGATGGATTATTTAAATGTAGAGTTCTATACAATGAAAATGAATATCAAATTGAAATTGTATCGTATGAAAAAAGACACATTGAAAAAATAGTATGCATACAAGATGATAATCTTTCTTATCCATTGAAATTCACAGATAAAAACGGCTTTATCAAACACACAAGCAATTTACCGGCAACAACCGAACCCATTTTTGTGGTAGATGGTTTTTTAACTGATTCGAGTTATTCTAATATCGCTTTGTGGAATGGCAGGGAATGGCATACACCCAAAGCACCTTTATTTTTTGGGGTTCGACGCAATGCACTACTTTCTGAAAATCGAATTGTTGAAAAAGAAATTGCCTACAAGGATATACATCAATATCAAAAAGTTTCACTCATCAATGCCATGTTGGATCTAGAAGAGTTAGAAATTACATTGTAAAAAATTTCCTTGTTTTTACTTTGCACTCAAGACTATTTCCTAATTTAGTGGGATAATATTTTTACAATGAAACGAAGTCTATTTACTATTTACTTTCTTCTAACCGCTGGTATTTTATTTTCACAAGCAAAAAAAATCAGTGGTACTTCAGGAAAACCTTTTGTGGTAAATATGTCGGATGAAAATATAAAAGATTTTCATCCCAATTTAATCCACCTAGATCAACATCCCATTCCATCAGCTGAATATGGAACTAAGAAAGCGGAATTGGATCAACTTCGTGCATTGAAAAAAGCAGAATTACAAAATATACCCCAACAAAAAAAGACAAGAGGCTCAGCGCCTAACCCAGTGGTTATTAAAGGAATTCAAGGAAATACTTCCAGCAGTGTACCCAACGATAATGACATTGCCGTTTCAAACAATGGTACGGTTGTGAGTGTAGTTAATTCAAACATGAGTGTATATAATGATACTGGTAAATTGTTAGTCAACAAAAGATCATTGACTTCGATGACGGCTGCCGTTGGAAATTACACTTGGATTTCAGATCCACGGGTTATTTATGATCCCAATAATGATCGATTTATCATGGTTTGTTTTTCAGGAAGTGTCAGTACAGAGTCTGTAATTTTAGTGGGCTTTTCGCAAACAAATGATCCGGCTGCCAATTGGAATTTTTATACTTTAAATGGGGCTTCATTCAATGATTCAACTTGGAGCGATTATCCTATCATTTCAATTTCTGATCAAGATTTATTTATCACATTCAATCAAGTAAAAGACAATGTAAGTTGGACGATTGGTTTTAAACAATCTGTTATTTGGCAGATTCAAAAATATGAAGGGTTTGCAGGTACGCCCTTGGTATATGACTTGTGGAGCAACATTCAATACAATGGAGGTAATTTAAGAAACATTTGTCCAGCAAAATATCAAACTACCACAATGGGTAGTAACACGTATTTTTTAACGCTGCGCAATGTGGCCTCTACCAATGATTCTATTTTTGTGACCGAAATTACCGACTCCAAAGCTTCTGGAGTGGCACAACTGACCACAAGGGTTTTAACTTCCCCAACAGCGTACGGTTTTCCTCCAAATGTTCCCCAAAAATTAGGTCAATATTTAATGACCAACGATGCGCGTGTGTTGGCGGCTATTTATGAAAATGATTATATTCACTTTGGCTCAAATACAATCAATCCACAATTGATGAATGCTGGAGTTTATTTAGGAACGATTAAAAATATCAGTTCGGCTACTCCAACCGTAAAAGCAGATATTATTTCTACTGCTACACAAGAATTTGCTTATCCATCAATGACCTATGTTGGAAGTAGCAACAATGACCACAAAGTTTTATACAATATGTCGCATTGCTACACCGATAGTTTTCCGGGGGCCAGCGTAATGTATAAAAATACCAATGAAGATTATTCGGATATTATTTCTGTGAAAGATGGACTGTCTATTGTGAATCGATTGACAGACACGGTGGAACGTTGGGGAGATTATACCAATATTCAACATGTATATAATAATCCTAGTCGGGCTTATTTATCTAACTCTTGGGGAAAATCGGGCGCTAATAATTGTTGGATATCAATTGTTGACCATATTGATTTTCCAGCGGCAACCAACGAAATAATTAAAAATAGCAACAGCCGAGTATTTCCCAATCCAATACCTGAAAATAAATTTACAACCACATTTACTTTAAGCGCTGCACAAAAATTGCGTTATGAAATAGTAGACATGCAAGGTAAATTGGTGGCTATCATTTTAGATACGAAAACAAAAACTGGACAAAATGAATTTTCATTTACGACCGATGATTTGTCTAAAGGAAATTATATTTTTAGAATAGTGGGTGAAAAAGAAATGATTGCCACCCATAAAATTACGATTGAGTAGCAGCTAAAAATCCAGCAACATCATCAGGGCTTAATAAAAATTTACTGTCATTCTTCATGGTAATTAAAACATAGTTTTTTCGTTGAGAAACGAACCAACGCATTTTACCAATATTAGAAGAGGAATAATAACCAGTATATCCAAACACACCACCATTACCCATCATGCGCCAGGCTGTTCCTAATTCAGCTTCACTGATTGCGCTCATTCCTTTAATATCTTTTCGAGCAATAAAAAACTTTCCAGCTTTACGAACAATCGCTATTGAATCCATTTCGATTTCATAATATAAAGGAGAATAATAATAGGCTCCGATTGAAATAATACAAATTGGTAAGGCGGGTAAGAGTGCAACAAAAATAGACCCGTTTTCTATCGTTACTCCAATAGTAATAAAAATTAACAACACAAATCCCACCAATACAAAAGGTAAATATTTTGCTAAATTGTCTAAGGATGCTTTAAACATATCATTTGGATATAAAAAATATTGTGAAATTGATTTGTGCTACTTTGTAAGGTTCAAAAAATTACACTGCAAAACTTTCCCCACAACCACAACTTCTGCTAGCATTTGGGTTTACAAAGTTGAATCCTTTTCCATTGAGGCCGTCGCTAAAATCCAATTCGGTATTGACTAAATATAAAAAGCTTTTTAAATCACACACCATTTTTACTCCTTTGTCTTCAAAACTTTGATCCATGGGTTTGAGTTCGTTATCAAAATCTAATTTATAACTTAAGCCACTGCATCCTCCACCCACAACACTCACTCGCACAAAATAAGTTTCATCCAACGCTGCTTCTTTCATGAGTTGAGTCACTTTTTCTTTTGCGATATCGCTTATATAAATGCTATTTTCTAATGCCGTCTCCATTTTCAATAAATTTCTTACAGCAAAACTACGATTTTAAGTGTGATTTTATCATAAAAACTCTCTATGATTCTTTTCGGCTAACAATTAAATACCAATCATGATCGAGTGGCAAATAGCCATAATCGAAACAGAAATAATAGACATCCCCTTTTTTGTTTTTATAAACATGGGTATGATATTTTAACTGAAATCCCATTTCTATTAATCGTTCTTGCCTAATTTTATAAAATTCTTCGCTGGCAGGAATGCAATCATGTAAGATTTTTCGGTTTTTGCGCAAGGCATTCACCACATTGCGCATGTAGTTGGTGTCGATTGATTTTTGTTGATTGTTATAATTATTCCGGCAAGAGTCATCACAAAACTTTTTATCAATACGGCCTTTCAGTGCACGCTCGCAGTTTAAGCAGTGTTTAGCTATTGTATTCATAGTAGAAGAGGTTATAATATTCAAATATAAAAAATTAGTGCTTATAATCATACGAAACCCTAAAAACCCTTATTAATTGCAAATTAAAATTTCTATAATTCCTTGATGATGTATCCTTTTCTCACCTCATATTATCAAGATATTTTTAAATATCTTTGTTCCTATGAAAAATAAAAATACTTCCATTGGATTTGGCTCAAGCTGTGTACATGCAGGTTTTGAAGTAGAACAACATCACAGTCATCTTACACCAATTTACGCAAGCAGTACTTATTTATTTGACAGTGCTGAGCATGCAGTTGATTTATTTACAGGTAAAGAAAAAGGATATATTTATGGCCGCTTTGGTAATCCAACCTCTACCCAAACAGAAGAAAAAATAGCCGCCTTAGAAGCTTATGGATTAAAAAACGAAGATGGTTCTCCTTTAGAATTGAAGGCTATTTTACATGCATCCGGAATGGCCGCCATTGCTACATTAATTTTAGCCAATGTAAAAAACGATGAAAAAGTTTTAACGCATTTATCCTTATATGGTGGTACGCAAGAGTTGGTAGATAAAGTGTTGCCTAGTTGTGGCATTGAAACCATCATCATTGATTTTAAAGATTTAGCACTCGTAGAAAATACCTTGAGAAATGATTCCTCTATCAAATTACTCTATATAGAAACCCCAGCAAATCCTACCTTACAATGTGTAGATATTGAAGCACTCACAAAAATTGCTCATCAATATCAATGTAAAGTATCGGTTGATAATACATTTGCGACCCCTTATTTACAACAACCTTTTGCATTTGGAGTTGATTTTGTTATGCATTCAACTACTAAGTTTTTAAACGGACATGGTACGGCTATTGGCGGTGTTTTGTTGGGAAAAGATTTGGAGTTTATGAAAACCAAGGTTACAAAACATCATCGTTTGTTGGGAGCCAATTCCAATGCCTTTGATGCTTTTTTACTAAACAATGGTTTAAAAACTTTAGAAATAAGAATGGAGCGTCATTGTGCCAATGCAGAAAAAGTAGCAGCCTTTTTAGACTCACACCCGAATGTGGAATTTGTCAATTATTTAGGTTTATCCCATCATCCAGATTATGCATTGTGTAAAAAACAAATGAAACATGCTGGAGCTTTAATGAGCTTTGAAGTAAAAGGAGGTTTTGAAGCAGGAAAGAAATTCATTAATCAATTGTCACTTTGTACCAGTGCGGTTTCATTGGGAACTTGCGATACATTAATCTCTCATCCTGCAAGTACAACCCATGTGGGAGTTGCTCCTGAATTGAGAATAAAATCGGGCATTACCGACGGCTTAATTCGAATGAGTGTAGGAATTGAAAATATAGAAGATATTATTGTTGACTTGGAAAATGCATTGAAATAATTTTATGCACGATATAGAACCTTATTATAATTGGCGACACGCTTACACAGCAGAAGAAGATGAGAAATCGCCTTTTTACAAGCGTGAATACAGTGAGTTTGAATTCTCGAATACAGTCTACAATTATTATATCCATCCACAATGGGATGATATTGATTCTAGAACCTTGTACATAAAAATTTTGTTTGCTGATTATGATGAAAATTATGCCATTATAGAATTGATGGGCGAATGGAATGATGCCATTGAAAATGATATTCAAACCTTGAAAAGAAATATCATTGATTTATTAATCGCTCGAAAAATTTATAAATACATTTTAATAGGTGAAAATATTTTAACGTTTCACAGTGATGGAAATGATTATTATGAAGAGTGGTATGAAGATATTAAAGATTTTGGAGGTTGGATGGTCGCGCTCAATTTTTCGGAACAAACCCTTTTTGATTTTAAAAAAGCACGAATACATCATTATTTGAATTTCTCAAACTTAGATGAATGGCGCACATTAAAACCCGAACATTTGTTTTTGAAAATTGACAATGAAATGATGCGCATGTTGGATTAAAATTATTCTAACTTTACTACTCAAACTTAAACGACAAAAAATATTCATGCTCTCCATTTGGGAACGAAACGAATTTATAAAATACGACCATGTTATCATTGGAAGTGGTATTGTAGGTTTAACAACTGCTTATTTTATAAAGAAAAAATATCCAACTAAATCCGTATTGGTTTTAGAAAGAGGCTTGTTACCAACCGGTGCAAGTACTAAAAATGCTGGTTTTGCTTGCATGGGCTCACTTACCGAAATCCTAGATGATTTAAAAATAGCCAGTGAAGAAGAAGTGTTAGAATTATTCTTACTGCGTAAAAAAGGATTAGAACGCTTGCAATCTATTTTAGGTAAAGAAAAAATAGGTTATCAATCCAATGGCAGTTATGAACTTATTTTTGAAAATGAAATGCCCGCATTAGAAAAAATAGAGTATTGTAACCAGCTACTTCGAAACGAAATTAAACAAGATGCATTTAAATTAAATAATGCTAAAATGCAGGAATTTGGTTTTAATGGAGTGACTGCTATGGTAGAAAATTTGTGTGAAGGAGAAATAGATACTGGATTGATGATGAAAAACTTAATTCACTTGGTTTCATCGATGGGTGTTGAAATAAAAACGGGTTGTGAAGTTTTGTCATTTAATGAAACTTCCAATCAGGTGGAAATTATTTGCAATAACCCAGTATTGAATAGTGAACTTATTTTCAAAGCCAATAAACTATTTATTTGCACCAATGCGTTTGCTAAAAAATTATTACCTCAAGCCAATGTAACACCCGGACGAGGTCAAGTACTGATTACAAAGCCTATTCCTCATTTAAAATTCAAGGGTATTTTTCATTTTGAAGAAGGCTATTATTATTTTAGAGAATACAAAGGATGTGTACTATTTGGAGGGGGAAGAAATATAGATAAACAAACAGAAGAAACAACTGAATTTAATTTGAACCAAGTTATTCAGCAATCATTAATAGAAAAACTACAAACGATTATTTTACCAAACCAAGATTTTGAAATTGATTTACAATGGACGGGTATCATGGCATTTGGGCCCACTAAAAAACCAATCATAGCGCCCTATTCCGAAAATGTATGGGTAGGAGTAAGAATGGGAGGTATGGGGGTGGCCATTGGCAGTGAGGTGGGATATATTTTGTCCGAAATGATTGACTTAAACGATAAATAATAAAATGGAAAATATAGAAATAAAAAAAGCCACCCTAGCCGATATTCCAACAATAAAGGGTTTTATAATGGAACTGGCTGTTTATGAAAAATTAGAAAACGAAGTAGTAGTTACGGATGAATTATTGATAGAAAATATTTTTACAAATCCGATTGCCCATTGTGTGTTGGCATTTGAAAATGAGCGACCAATAGGCTTTGCACTTTATTTTTATAATTACTCCACATTTATTGGCCGAAAAGGATTGTATTTAGAAGATTTATATGTGCAACCAAATTACAGAGGAAAAGGCTATGGAAAAAAGCTATTGTTATATTTAGTGCAAACCGCTAAAAATGAACATTGTGGTAGAATGGAATGGAGTGTATTGAAATGGAATCAACCTGCTATTGATTTTTATGAAAGCCTAGGAGCTAAAGCCATGGAGGAATGGTTGGTGTATAGATTGGATGAAAAATCTATGCAAGCGCTTTAAAAACTAAATCTTCTAAAAAAGTATAGGTAAAATTTTTCTTGTTTTTAGTATTTACATCGGTTAATCTAGGTAAATGAGTCACAAAAAACTCTTGATCATGGGCTGTTTCGATCGCTGTACTACTCAATGATTTAGTAAAAATATAGGCAGGGTTATAATCTGCAAACTCTTTGGCAATTTTTGCACAAAGTTCTTTAAATGGTTTAAATACTTCGTATTGATTAATTTCATTCACATCTTTTACTAAATAAACTTTACTGCTTTCAGCAATGACTATTCTGTGTATGAAATATTTATTCATTTCCATTTCATGATTATTAGAAGGCATTTCGTCCGTCAATAAATGTAAAATAATTTTTATTTTTTCTTTTTTGTCGGTTATATTTTTTAACTGATAGTCCAACATAAAATCTAAATAACACCAATACCAATTAATGATATACAACAATAGCTTTTGCTTATTTTCAAAATATCTGTAAATAGAGGACTCAGTAGTTTCGGCAACCGTAGCTAGTTTTTTAAATGTAAATTGTTCAAATCCAATCTCATAAATCAGATCAATGGAATGCTTTAAGATTTTTTTTCCTAAATCACTGCTCTCAGGATTACGCAAATAAATGTGTTCATTCACTTTAAATGTTAAACTAAATTCCATTCTTTAAAATAATTTTCAAAGGTACTAAAACATTTTTTATAATAGTAATAGTAAAAATAATATTTGTATAACAATTATTTATAATAGTAATACTATTATTTATAATAATAAACCCTATTTTTGCAAGACAGCTATTTTATATGAATAAAACTACCTCATTTAATAAACTATCGAATTTAATTTCATCTGAAAAGAAAGAAGTTTCAAATATATATGTTTTTGCGATAATAAGCGGTATCATTCAATTATCACTTCCACTGGGAGTACAATCCATTATTGGATTTGTATTAAGTGGCACATTTTCCACTTCTCTAATAGTTCTTATATCATTGGTGATAGCGGGTGTATTAAGTGCTGGTTTGTTACAAATACAACAAATGAAAATTATTGAAAAAATACAACAAAAAATATTTTATAAATATGCTTTTTTATTCAAAAAAAGTTTGTTAGATATCGATTTAAAAAAAGCAGATGATGCCTATTTACCTGAAATAATGAATCGATTTTTAGATGTAACTACTTTGCAAAAAGGGCTTTCAAAAATTTTATTAGACATTCCAATTGCTAGTATACAAATCATTTTAGGCATATTAATAGTAGCGATATACCACCCGTTATTTTTAATATTGGTATTAATTATGCTCATCATTATTGCAGTAATATTTTATATTACTACAAAAAAAGGATTAGAAACCAGTATTAAAGAAAGCTCGTATAAATATGAAACAACTGGTTGGTTAGAAGAAATGGCTCGATTAATTCATCATTTTAAAATGCATCGTTCACACCAATTATCGCTCATAAAAATGGATGAAAAAGTAAATCATTATTTAAATTATAGAACGAAACATTTTAAAATATTATTATTTCAATATAAAAATTTAGTTATTTTAAAAATAATGATTACTGCAACCATGATGCTAGTGGGTACCTATTTATTAATCAATCAACAATTAAATATAGGACAGTTTGTAGCAGCAGAAATTATTATATTAACAATCATTTCTTCTGTAGAAAAAATCATTGTAAATCTTGATACCTTTTATGATATGCTCACGTCTCTTGACAAATTACATACAGTAGAAAAGCAACCAATTGAAATGAATGGAGATTATTTATTACCGAATTCAAAAAAAGGAATGGATATAGAATTTGCTCAAGTAAACTATGCATATCTAGAAAATAATTTGGTATTTGATCAGTTTTCTTTCAAAATAAATGCAGGAGAAAAAATTGCGATAGTAGGAAAAGATGGTTCGGGAAAATCAACTTTATTGCGATTATGTTCAACTTTATATAAACCATCACAAGGTAGTATACTATTGAATCAAATTCCTTTAAATAATCTAAATTTAAATCAAGCAAGAGAACACATTGGAATCATGTTTAATCGATTAGATATTTTTAGTGGTACCATTACTGAAAATATTGCCTTTGGAAATGCATCCATTGCGTTTCAGGACATTATACAATTTTCAAAATTAATTGGGTTAGAGACTTTCATCAATGATTTACCATTTGGCATGGAAACGATGATAGATACAACTGGTAAAAAATTACCCCGTTCTGTAATCAAAAAAATATTAATTTTGAGAGCAATCGTGAATCAACCAGCATTAATTTTATTAGAAGAACCATTTTCTGATTTAGAAGAAGATAGCATAGAATTAATAGAGGATACCTTACTCAATCATTTACCCAATTCAACTGTTATAGTTGTTTCAAATGAAAAAAGTTTTAATCAAAAATGTGATAAAACCTTTAATCTAGCAGATAAAAAATTAACTATTATTTCAAACAAATAATTTAAAGAATGGCATTCGATTCAATTTCATATAAGAACATTTATAACATTGATAAAACAAATAAAGTAAGTCGGGTTTTACTTATACTATTGGTAGGATTAATCGCTTGTTTGTTTTTACCTTGGACTCAAAATATTCGCACGAAAGGAAATGTCACTACATTGCGCCAAGAACAAAGAGCACAAGGGGTAACTACTATTATCCCTGGGCGAATAGTGAAGTGGTATATTAAAGAAGGTGATATCGTACACGCTGGAGATACGATCGCACAATTAACAGAGGTAAAAGAAGATTATTTAGATCCAGCTTTACTAGCAAGAACTGGAGAACAGCTTACCGCTAAAGAGCAATCCATTACATATTATCAAGAAAAAACGACTGCTCAACAAAATCAAATCGCTAATTTACAATCCAGTTTAGAAATTAAAACGACTCAATTAAAAAATAAAATTCAACAACAAAGAGTAAAAATAAAATCTGACAGTGCTAATCTAATAGCTGCAAAAAATGACTACCAAATTGCAAATAAACAATATGCTCGTCAAAAAGATTTATATGATCAAGGTTTGGTTTCATTAACTCAATTAGAACAACGAAATCAAGCTTTGCAATCTTTCCAAGCTCGAATGATTGCTAATGAAAATAATTTAACAAACTCCCGTCAAGAACTACTCATAACCAATTTAGAATTAGGAGGAACACAGCAAGAATATATGGAAAAGATGAATAAAGCACAAAGCGAAATCATGCAATCCATGACACAAATTGCATCGGGACAAGGAGACGTTTCTAAATTAAAAAATCAATATTCAAATTATAAAAATAGAGCACAACTATATTTTATCATAGCCCCTCAAGACGGACAAATTGTGCAAGCTAAAAAAAGTGGTATTGGCGAAATCATCAAAGATGGTGAAACTATAGCTGAAATTGTTCCTACAGAAATGGATTATGCAGTAGAATTATTTATTGAACCATTAGACATTCCCTTGGTAAATATTGGTCAATCAATTCGATTTGTTTTTGATGGCTTCCCAGCAATTGTATTTAGTGGCTGGCCTTCGGCTAGCTATGGTACTTTTGGTGGTGAAATCGTGGCTATCGAAAATACTGTTGCTCCCAATGGTAAATATAGAATTTTAGTAAAAGAAAATAAAAAAGATAAACCATGGCCAAAACAATTAAGACTCGGTGCTGGAGCACAAGCCATCGCATTATTAAAAGATGTTCCTGTATGGTATGAATTGTGGAGAAACATCAATGGATTTCCTCCTGATTTTTATCAATCTAAAAATGATGATTCAAAAAAGAAATCGAAGTAATGAAAAAACTATTTTTATTCATATTGGTGACATTGATTGTTCAAATCAATTCAGATGCGCAAACTCTTTCTGAAAATGAATTAATACAGATTGTAAAAAAATATCATCCAATCGCATTACAAGCAAAAAATTTAATTGAACAAGCTAAAACAGATATAACCGAAGCTCGTGGGGCTTTTGACCCATTTATACAAAGCAATACGACTCGTAAAGATTTATCGGGAAACAACTACTATAACTATCAAAATATAGCATTAAATATACCAACCTGGTATGGAATTGAATTCAATTCAGGTATCGAAAATGTGGCTGGAAATAATGTGGATCCTCAAAGAACATTCAATAGTTCAAGCTATGTGGGAGTGAGCTTTTCTGTTATCAAAAATATTGTAATTGATAAACGGAGAGCAGCATTAGAACAATCTAAAATTTTAGTTAGCCAATCTGAGGCAGAGCGAAAATTAGCGTTAAATAATATTTTATATGAAGCGACCAATCAATATTGGCAATGGGTTCAAGCATATCGCGAATGGACCATTGTAAATGATGTGATTGCAATCAATCAACAAAGAATTAAGTTCACCAAAGAGGTAATTAAAATAGGCGAACGCCCTGCTATAGACAGTGTAGAAGCGATTACACAATTACAATATTATTTAAGTTTGCAAAACGAGTTGTATATGCAAATGCAAAATGCATTCATTCAACTCTCTTCTTATACTTGGAAAGAAAACGGTGTGGCTTACAACTTACCAGAAAATATCATTCCATCTACTCCATCATTTAATATGAATCAAGTAGAAAATGATTTACCAATACAAGAAGAATTAATTCAAGAAGTTGTAAGTAATCATCCCGAATTAGAAATTTATCAAACTAAATTTAAATTTTTAGAAATAGATAAACGATTAAAATTTCAAGAGCTATTGCCGGATGTAAAAGTAAAGTACAATCAACTTGGTAAAAATTATTTTCTAAATGAAACGCTTGGGCAAATTCCTCTAGAGAAAAATTATCAATATGCAGTTTCTTTTGCAATGCCTTTAAGATTGTCGCAAGCAAGGGCAAATTATTCCCAAGCTAAATTAAAAATTGAGTACACCAAGTTTCAACAAAATAACAAACAACGATTTTTAGAAAATAAAATTAGAGAACAGT
>CANGUS010000002.1 GCA_947457085.1 Bacteroidota bacterium | reverse complement strand
TTCAAATTCTTTTTGAATTTTTTCACACATTTTAGTCATAATCATTTTACGCCCTAATTCAATCATGCCACAAAAAGACACTTTGTCTGAAACGCCATGTCCTACTACTAGAGGTTTTTGAACACCTAAAACAGGCACACCTGCATATAAACGATGATTAAAGCGATCTAAAAATGCATCATTTAAATTTCGACGAACTTGGATGATATCATACAATGATTCTGCAAATTTTAAAACAATATTTCCTGTAAAACCATCTGTAATAATCATGTCGGCTTTATTGTCAATAATATCTCGTCCTTCAATGTTCCCAATAAAATTTATACTTTTATTTTCTTTCAATAAGGGATAGGTTGCTTGAGCTAATAAATTGCCTTTTCCTTCCTCTTCTCCAATGTTTAGTAAAGCGATGGTTGGATTTTGAATTCCTAAAATTTCTTTGCCATAAACACTTCCTAGTGTAGCAAATTGATTTAAATATTCAGGTTTACAGTCTGCATTGATACCAACATCTAACATGACTGATAACGATCCGTCTATTTGAGGAACAGGGGTTGGAATAGTTGGACGCAAAACTCCTTCGATTAATTTAATCATGTGAGCAGCTCCTACCAACATCACTCCGGTATTACCAGCACTTAAAAAAGCATCGGCATCTCCTTTAGCTAATAAACCAAAACCAATCACCATAGATGATGTTGGTTTTTCTTTCATTGCTTTAATAGGATGTTCATCCATACCAATAACTACATCGGTATGAATAATTTTCACTTTTGAGGTTTCGTCACCTAGCCCTTCAGCAATAGCAGTTTCATCGCCTATTAAAATCAATTGGCAATCATTGTATTTTTGCAGAAACGACAAAACACCTAAACATGCTTCTTTAGGTGCATAATCTCCTCCCATCATGTCAAGTGCTATACGCATATAAGACGAAAGTTTTTAGTCAATAAATTTATTAAGCTTCGCCGCCAGTAGTATCTTCTTCTGTTGCGATAGCGTCTTTCATTGGTTTAACCATTACAACTCTACCTCTGTAGAATAATTGATTTTCTACCCAATGTGCACGATGACGTAAATGGATTTCTCCAGTTGTTTTATCTGTGCTTAACGTGTCAATCGTTGCCTTGTAGTGCGTACGACGTTTTGCACTTCTTTGTTGTGAGTGTCTTCTTTTAGGATTAGGCATTTTGCTTTAATTTAAAAAGTTTGTTGTTATTAATTATTGTTTTTCAACTTATCCCAAATAGGATTTGTTGCGTTTTTGTTTTGATTTTCTAAAAATTCTATAACTGTTGGGTTACAGTAACTTTTCCCGTTTTCATCTTCTCCATGAACACGTTGTATGGGTAAACACAACGTGATAAATTCAAAAATCCAGCTTGAAACATCTAAAATACTTTCAGATCGTCCAATGTAGGCCACTTCAGCATCATTCTCATTTTTTTGGGCAACTAAATCGTCATCGATAATATTTACTAATAATTCAAATTCATCCCAAAGGGTCAAGTCTAAATCTTCAGCACATCGATCACACGAAACAGTTGCTTTACCATTGATGTAAAATTTCAATAATAAAGCATTGGCTTTTTTATCTAAAACTAATTTAACATCAATGTTTGCATTCCAAAATTCTGGTTTTTCAAACGTTTCAAAGAAAGAATCTGCAATAGTATAATCGTATGTATGTTCTCCAGGTTTAAGACCGACAAAAGCAATTTCAAATTCCCGATTGTGTTTCATACAAGGTCTACTATTTTACAGGGGTGCAAAAGTACGTAATTTTTATGGAATAAACCTATTTTTTGATTTAATATTCACTGAATCTGTCAGAAATTGGCTTTTTTTGACGAATAATGTTAACCTGTTGACTGGTGCCATCGCCGTTGTGGATGAATAAAGTGAGTATTGTTGACTAAGCAAAAAAGAAAGACCTATAAAATATTGCTACTTTATAGGCCTTTAAATATTAATAAATCTGACAACTATCTTAAAAATAACATTTCACGATATTTAGGCAATGTCCATAAGCGATCGTCTACGATTAATTCCAATTTATCGGCATGATAGCGTATGATTTCGAAAAATGGTTTTACACTATCGCAATAAGCTACCGCTTTTTCGTGCATGCTTTCGATCTCATTCGCTTTTTTACGAGCTTCGATCATCGCTTCCACATTATCGCTAATCGCATTGATATGTTTTGAAATCGCTTCAATAATTTCTATTTGTGAGCGACAAGCTTCACCTTTTAGACCAATTTCATTCAACCCTTTTACGTTATCAACCATTGTTTTTTGATAGCTTATTGCCGCTGGCAAAATAGAATTGCTTGCTAAGTAACCCATCATTCGTGCCTCAATTTGTACTTTTTTCACGTACTCTTCTAACATAATTTCATGGCGAGCCTCCAATTCTACGTGGGTAAATATTTTATGGTCTTCAAATAATTTTTTTGCTACATCGGTCACAAATACATCCAAGGCTCTTGGTGTATCTTTAAAATTATTTAAGCCACGTTTTGCAGCTTCTTGTGCCCATGCTTCGCTGTAATTATCTCCTTCAAAACAGATGTTTTTACTTTCTGTGATATACTTACGAATGATATGTAATAAAGCGATTTCTTTTTTCTCTCCTTTTTCAATTAATGCATCTACTTCTTTTTTGAAATTCACTAAAGTGTCGGCCATAATGGTATTCAAAATGGTCATTGGCCAAGCACAATTGGCTGTAGAACCAACCGCTCTAAACTCAAATTTATTTCCAGTGAAAGCAAATGGACTGGTACGATTTCTATCGGTATTGTCCATAATTAATTCAGGAATATTTCTATGAATATCTTTCTTTAAGATTTCTTCATCTTGTTCAGAGAACTTTCCTGTAACACGTTCCTCCACTTCGTTTAACACTTGTGTTAAATATTTACCTACAAACACAGATATGATTGCCGGAGGTGCTTCATTAGCTCCTAAACGATGGTCATTGGTAGATGATGCAATAGAACCTCTTAATAAATCGGCATGGGTGTGAACGGCTTTCAATACATTAACAAAAAATGTTAAGAACATTAAATTTGTACGTGGCGTTTTGCCTGGTGCCAACAAATTGATTCCCGTATCAGTAGCCAAACTCCAGTTGTTGTGTTTCCCACTTCCGTTTACGCCAGCAAAAGGTTTTTCATGCAATAAAACTTTTAATTTATGGCGTTTTGCTACACGTTGCATGATATCCATTAATAAAGAGTTATGATCAACTGCAATATTTACTTCTTCAAATATTGGTGCACACTCAAATTGAGAAGGAGCCACCTCATTGTGACGAGTTTTTAATGGAATACCTAATTTATAAGCTTCTTGCTCAAAATCTTGCATATAAGCAAACACTCTTTCTGGTATCGCGCCAAAATAGTGGTCGTCTAGTTGTTGTCCTTTTGCAGGCGTGTGACCATATAATGTTCTACCTGTTGCTAATAAGTCGGGACGCGCATTGGCCATAGCTTCATCAATTACGAAATACTCTTGCTCCCAACCTAATGTAGCTGCTACTTTGGTGATATTTTTATCAAAATAATGACAAACATCTAAAGCTGATTTGCTTAATAAATCAACCGCTTTTAATAAAGGGGTTTTTGTATCTAATGATTCACCGCTGTAAGATATGAAAATGGTAGGGATACACAATGTTTTTCCATAAGCTTGCTCAATGATGAAGGCAGGTGATGTAGGATCCCAAGCAGTGTAACCACGAGCTTCAAATGTTGCTCGAATACCCCCATTTGGAAACGAAGATGCATCAGGCTCTTGTTGTGTCAAAGCATCTCCATCAAATAATTCCAATGCAGAACCGTCACTTTTAATAGTAAAAAAAGAATCATGTTTTTCAGCTGTTGCTCCTGTTAATGGTTGGAACCAATGTGTGTAGTGCGTTACTCCTCTATCCATAGCCCAAGCTTTCATACCTGATGAAATTTGGTCGGCCATTTTACGATCAATTTTACTACCCGATTTAATCGAATTCATTAAGCTTTTGTAAGCTTCATCACTTAAATATTCACGTTGCACTTTGCCAGAAAATACATTACTTGCGAATAAAGCAGTTATTTTATTATTTCCATAACTGCGAATGTCTGTTGTTCCCTCATTCAAAGATTGTAGTGCATTGAAACGTAAATTGTTCATTTTTTATATTTATTTGTGCAAATATTGCGTTATTTATATTTTTTTGCAAGAAATTTCGTCATTTTTAACAAAAATATTAATATTATTTCTATTTTAATATATTTAAATAATCGAAAAAAGACTAACATTATCTTTTTGCACAATTCAAGAATTTAAATAAAAGAGGTATAAAAGAAATACGTGGAAAAATTATTATTTTACAGATCTAAGAATAAATGACACTATTTTTAATGATAGAAGTCTCGAAACAATTAGTTCAATACGACAAAAAAGACTGCCATTGCTGACAGTCTTTTTTTATTTATTTTTTCCATAACATGGATTAACCAAGGTATGAGCGTAATGATTTGCTGTATCTTGCTTTTTGTAAGCGTTTAATTGCACGTTCTTTAATTTGTCTGATACGCTCTTTAGTCAAATCATACTTTTCTCCGATTTGCTCGATAGTGGTTCCATCGTTTCCGTCTAAACCAAAATAAGCGCTCACAATTTCAGATTCTCTAGGGCTTAATGATTTTAAAATTCTACGAATTTCTTCACGCAAGCTGTCTTGTATCACACTATCGTCTGTATCATTTGCACCAGCTAACAAATCTCCCATATTTACATCTTCCGCTTCATGAACAGGAGCATCTAATGAAGTATGTCGAGAGTTTGTAACGAAAATATTAGCAATTTCTGTTTCACTCATTTCTAAAATACCCGCTAATTCTTCTACAGAAGGTTCACGTTCATTTTCTTGCTCAAAGGCCATCATGGCTTTGTTTGCTTTGTTGTAGGTGCCTATTTTATTTTGTGGTAAACGAACCAATCTCCCTTGTTCAGCTAATGCTTGTAAAATTGATTGTCTAATCCACCAAACTGCATAGGAGATAAATTTAAAACCTTTTGTTTCATCAAAACGTTGAGCTGCTTTGATTAAACCTAGATTTCCTTCATTTATTAAATCACTTAATGTTAACCCTTGATGTTGATATTGTTTCGCTACAGACACAACAAAACGCAAATTTGATTTTACTAATTTATCTAAAGCAATGTTATCCCCTATTCTAATTTTTTGTGCTAAAACCGTTTCTTCTTCCGCATTAATCATAGGGATTCTGCTGATATCTTGTAAGTATTTCTCTACCGCTTGACTATCTCTATTGGTTATCTGGGTTGCTATTTTTAATTGTCTCATGTATTACTTTTTTATTATAACGAATATTTTCCAATTTAAGTATCTATGTTAGCGTGATAAACAAAAGATAGATACTATTGATAAATATTTTAATTAAATTTTTCTGCTAATTTAATAGCATCAAACTTTTCTATTTGTTGAGGAGTCATAGCTCCTTTGATATTATTAATTGTATATATTTTTAATTCTGCTATTCTTGCTTCAATTAAGGATTTATTTCCATCAAACGATTTAATCATTTTCTGATAATTTTCATCATCATTAATTAATACAATTGTAATTCTTGACAATTGAACATCCGATAGATTTAAATCTGCTTTTTTCAAAAGATCTATCTGTTTTTTTACACGTTGTGACATCGTTGTGTTTTGAGCAAACGAAACAACTGTAACAAGAAGTAATACTAAAATAACTATACTTTTTTTCATATTTATATGCATTTTTGTACTTAAGACGTAAAATTAGTAGATAATGTTTGTTATTTTATCCAAAATTGGGTTATTAATTTATCATTCACAAAAAACCTCCTAAAAAAGGAGGTTTTTATATTTATTATGCTATTTGAAAATTATTCAACCCTACTTCCAGGCAATATGCTGCTGTCTGGTTGTGTATTATCATCACTTTCTGGTTCATCAGCATTCAAATTTTTATTTCTGCTTTCATTACCAGATTTGTCAATGTATTCAGGTTTATTTTGATCATAGATAATACGCTTTTCAGCCAATTCTCCGATGATTCTGAACTCAGTTCTTCTATTGAATTGACGACCAGTTGGGTTGTCTTTACCATCAATCGTGTTAGGGCGAATAGGATTTTTCTTACCTTCCCCTCTAGCAATCATTCGTCCTCTGTCAATTCCTTTACTTTGCATGTAAGTCATAACAGCTTGTGCTCTTTTCACAGAAAGTTCGTCATTGTATTGATCAATTCCTTTGCTATCTGTGTAAGAACGAATTTCAACACTTACAGATGGATTGTCAGTTAAAAATCGAACTAATGAATCTAAAGCACCATAAGAATCTGGTTGAAAATTACCGTTATTAAAGTTGTAATATACATTTTGAACATGGAATTCAAAATCATTTGTAATTTTATGAACATAAACAGTAACTATAGTTGTATCATCAGGATCCATAACTGATTTTCCAGCAGTACTTAAAGTAGTTCTTCCAGAAATATATCCAGATTTATCCGCTGTGATTGTATAATTTTTACCCATAGGCGTGTAAAATAAAAAATTGCCATTTTTAGAATAAAAAGTATCCTTTAACACCTGCATATTTTCGTCACCCATTTTAATAACAGTTTCTGGAACTGGTTGATTAGAAGACTCATCTAAAACAACTCCTTTAACATAAAAGTTAGGTTCTTTTATGACTCTATAAATGTCATCGCAACAGGTAGGGTTTTTTACATAATAACTACCTAAACGATTTGAAACTACATATCCGTTGTCTTTAGGTCCAGGGTCTTGTACATAATATAAATCATCTGCAGATGAATTAATAGGGAAACCTAAATTTTGTACATTCACATATCTTGATGGCCCTCCTTCTGCAGAGAATATATCAAAGCCACCTAAGTTTTTCAAACCATTCGATGAAAAATATAATTTTCCTCTTTTACTATCATAAAATGGTGTAAGTTCATCTCCATAGGTGTTAATTTTTTTACCACAGTTTTGGGGTCTACGGTAAGAACCTCCTCTAGAAGAATCATATACTGAATACCATATATCCCAACCACCTGCGCTTTGTAGTTTACGATTTGAAGCAAAAAACAACACTTCTTTTTTCCCAATCATAGTGCAATATGGTTGCGTGTTAGAAGACTCTGCATCATTAATATACATATCTAAAGGCTTAGGTGTAGACCACTGACCTCCTTTACCAAATTCAGATGAATAAATGATACATTTTACTTTCATTGAATCTTCCTCTAAACATTTTGTAAAATAAAATCGTTTACCTCCAGGGCTCCACGAACCATTTCCTACATTATATTTCGGATCATTGAATTTTCCATCACTGAATTTCATTTTAACTTCAAAGCTATCTTTAATTCTAGTTCTGTCAAACTCTTTAGGAGCCCACATAAAACGAGCTACATAATCTTTTTTCTTTGTTAAGTTAGGATCTATCAATTTATTTTGATCCATAGTAGAAAACAACAATGCGGTATCTCCTAAAGGCAATGGAGACAATTCAGTATAAGCTGTATTCACATTTGGACCGGCATTTTTTACGTATGCTCTTCCTGGCTCATTCAATGAATTAATAGCCATAATACAACCTTCTATTTCACGAGTAGTGAAAATTTTCATTTTTTTGTTTTTGCCTTTGTAGTTATTTCTAAAAAACTCAAATCGCTCAATCGCTCTCACATAATCTCCATTTTGTTTTCTCATTTGTCCTTCTTTAAAAGGCGCTTCAGGATACATTTCTGGAGCTAAAGAATATGCTTCTAAATAAAAATCAGCCGCTGAAGGATAGTCTCTAGTCATTCTAAAACACTCCGCAATCATATAGGTAATATATGGATTACGAGGCTGTTCTTTTTTTAATTGTGCATAATATTGCTCTGCAGAATAAAAACTTCCAACTTTATAAAGCCCATTAGCCAATTTCATTTTTTTAGCAAATGGAAGATTAATAGCTGGATCTTCTTTATTGCCTGCTTTTACACTTACTGTTCCAAAATTTATTAAAACAGTTATCAACGATAGTATCAAAAATTTTCTCTTCATTTCTCTGAGATGTATTATTAAACGTAAATATAATAGGTTATCTTAAATAAAGAAACCTTTTGCTTTTTTTTTTTTAGAATCTAGAACAAGGGAAAACTTTTCTAGAAAATAAATCGATTAAATTAGGTTTTGTATATCGAACTGAGATATCAAAACCTCCATTTCCTCCAGATGCTACTTTTAAGTCTGAAACATTATAGTCATAGCCAAAACCAACTCTAAAGCCTTTCATTTCAAAGCCCATAGTAATCAGTAAAGCGTCATTTGAACGATACCAACCGCCTAAAAATACACTAGTCCCAACAGCTCTAAAATCTGTATTACTTAACATATAAGCAAATTCAGAACCAGCAATCATTTCACTAGCTGATGTTTGCGTTTGATACATAACTGCAGGCTTAATCGAAATTCTGTCTGAAGCAGCTATTTTAGCACCAATTTGTGTATTAATTCTCATTCCTAAACCAACCTCATTATTTGCTTTCTTTAACAACGATTCATTCGGTTGATTTAAATTATATCCTGCAACCCCTAATTGATACGAGAACTTTTCTCCTACCATGTGTTGCCATGATAAACCTGCATTCGCAGTAAAATATTTTGTCTTAGGATTAATTTGTTCTCCCGTTAACCCCGTTTGAAATCCGCCATTTCTAAATTCATCTGTCCAATACAAGCGAGCTAAATCAATCGATTTTTGAGAGTAACCTCCTTGCATACCAACAGATAAGGTTTTTGAATCATCTTCACCAAAAAATTTATGGTATGCTAAAGATCCAATAATAGACATGTTTGTTAAATTTCCATCACCTGAACGGTCATTATATAAATTAAACCCTGCAGCTAAATTATCTGAATTAGATAAATCTTTTTTTAATGGTGCATCAAATGAAGCGGAGTAGGTTACAAAAGGAGTTGTAACACTTGACCATTGATTTCTATAAATTGCATTTACTCGATAAACCCCATTGAAAGAACCTGTGAAAGCAGGGTTTATTGTCAACGGAGATGCGTCAAATTGCGTAAAATGAATATCTTGAGCATTTACATTCAATGAAGAAGAAAATACAAGAATTGCAATAGCAACTTTTCGTGATATGTTTTTAATTTTCATATTATTTTTTATAAAAATTTATCTAATTAACGTAATGTTTCCTTGTTTATAAAATCTTTTTCCAGTTGAAGTTACTGCATCAATTGTATACACATAAACTCCCATTGGCTGTGCTTTTCCTTTAAATTGGCCATTCCATCCTTTCTCAATTTGTTTGGTTTCAAAAACCAATTCTCCCCATCTATTATAAATTCTAAAAAAATTCAAATTTACTATTCCTCTTTTTATTATTTTTAATTCGTCGTTTATACTTGTTCCACTTCCAGGACTGAATGCGTTAGGCAAATCTAAAACAGATTCCTCAGAAATCCTAATTGTTATTGAATCAGATATTTTACAATCATTTTCTGTAGTGCCTTTTACTATATATTGTGTAGTAACAGGTGGATTTGCAATTGGGTTTTTAATGTTATTTGCTGTTAAATGATAATTCGGAATCCATTCAAAATTAGAGCAATTTCCATTAGCAAATAATTCAACAGATTCGCCTGGATAGAGTGTTACATCTTCTCCTACATTTAATACAGCGCCTGAACCTACATTGATTCTTACAATATCCGTATCTACACAACCTTGTGCACTTGTTGAATATAATTTATATTCTGTTGGAGTATAAACCAAGGCATAGGGATTTATAATTGTAGAATCACTTAACCCGTAATTTGGAGACCAACGATAAGTGACACCTCCACCACCATTAAAGAAAACAGTATCATGTGGACAAATTGTTTTTTCTGTGGGATTCACATTAGCAAATTCTACAGAGTTCACAGTAACTGATACAAAATCTGTATCTGAACATCCAATTGGTGTACTTACAATTACATTCAAAAACTCAGTATTGCTTCCACTAAATATCGGATCTTTACTTGTAGGATCATTCAAATCTGCATTAGGAGCCCAATTGTAGATATAATTTGGATAGCTTGATGGCTGCACTATTGCATGTAATTGAACTGTATCAAAGTCACACATTTGTCTATCAACACCTCCATACACACTCGGCACTGGTTGAACATCTACATTAAATGATTTAACCATAGGTATACAACCTGGATAGGTAGCAGTTACTGTATATTTAATGACTGTATCCGGGCTCGCAACTGGATCTTCAATGAATGGATTGTTTAAATACGTTGAAGGCGTCCAATTATAAGCAAATAATGGATGCCCCGTAACATTAATTGGGAATGATGCCCCTTTACACACTGTTGTGTCTCCGTTAAACAATGTAATATCATTTGGCAATACTAAAACATTAAAAGTATCTCTTCCTTGACATCCCTGTGCAACAGGATCTACATTTAATATTAATTGATAGTTTCCTACTTGAGTGAAAGTTCCGACAGGGTTTGAAACAGTTGTATTATTTAAAAAAGTAACTCCAGATCCACTCCATGAATAGGTATATATTTGAGCAGGGGCGATTATTGGATTGAACTGAATAGCCATATCCTTACAAATAATTGTATCGTTACTAATGTTCACATTAGGAGGTTGATTAATTGTAATTTTTATATTGTCGCATTTTGGAGCACAACCAGAATTGGGTAGAGTTGCACAAACCGTATATGTTGTTGTAGTTGCTGGGCTTAAATTAGGTTCTTTTATACTAGGATTACTAACACCTAAAGCAGGTGACCAGGTATAGATTAGTGAATCTGAACCTGAAACCAATACATGCGCAAAATCTTCTGCACAAATAGAAGTATCAGGTGTTATGATACTCATTTGAATGGTATCACTGATAAATAAGCTTGTTGAATCCACTATATCATTAGAACATGGTGCTAATTGATATACTTTAATTTCTTCCAAAGGCTCTGTAATCCCATCTTGCACAGCAAAAAATGAGATATATGCAACCGTGTCATTTGGAGCAATGGTCACTTGTCCAGGTACTGATGGCGTAGGCAATGTAGAAACAATATAATCAGATGAGGATGCAGAACCCCCTAACTGATAATTAACTGTATACGGCAAAGGGCTTGCAACTGGTCTTTTTACTTTTACATACCCAGGCGCACAGCCTTCTACGATATACGGATAGGGTGCTAATAGATTAGATATTGGAGTAAAGCTGATCGCATTAGAAGATAAACTACCTTCTTTTAACCAAACACCTGAATCTAAAATTTGGTCAAAAGCATCTGAAATAGCTAGTTTTAAGTGATGCGAAACACAAGGAGTTACCGCTGCTAAAGCAGTTAATACTTGTGTAAATCCATTATATACAACACTTGTCCCACCTATGTTATTGACAAATAATGCATTATTGGGTGGAGAGCAAGGCGCATTTACATTTCCACAGGGACTTGCAGTGGAACCATTGATTGTATTTACACCTACAGGACATGCTGTCCCTGGAACCAATGCAATGTTTTTAGAATTATTTGAAAAAGGACCTACAATACCAGGTCCACTGATAAAAAATCCGAATACATCATTAAAATTTGAACATGTAAAACTCTGGTACTCTGAAGAAGCAAACACATAATCAAATTTTATAGAATCTCCCAAAGGCACAAAATCGAATTCTAAGATACATTTATCGAAAGTTGTTTGCCCTGCTAGTATTGTCAAATCTGGATCGGCCCCATTCCCTGTTGGTACAGATGTTGTTCCTGATGGGCCAGCTGCTAAAGCGGAATTTCCTGAGGTAAGAATAATTCCTGCTCCTAATCCTAAATTGGTGGTATTGGGTGGAGTTACTACAAATAATCCGTTGCCATTAGCACCACAATTTATTGTGGGATTTGATATGGTGACTCCTGCACCTACTAATGACTGCGCCAATGCTGCTGCTGTTTGATTAGGCGTAATTGCAATTTGTGCATTGATCTGATGTACAAAAAAAACAATTAATAGTATCGTTGTTATTTTTTTCATTTTTATATGCTTATATATGTTTGTTTTCCGATAGGCTAATTAGAACATTCAAATTTACATTTTTTTATTTATTTTTCAACGCTTATAAAAAAATCATTTTTTGATTTTCAATTTCATTGAGATAATATTTTCAGCAATTTTATGTAGGTTTGTACGTTATGGCAAAAAGCGTCTCTTCAAAAAAGTCTACCTCATCAAAAGCTGTTAAAAAGAACTCGGTAAAACTGAATGTAAAATCTATTGTATCTTCTCTTTTAGACGGACGAGTAAAGAAAATCGTTGGTTTAATGTTCATTTTATTTTCTTTGTTATTAATTGTTGCAATTAGCTCATATATCTTTACTTGGCAGGATGACCAGGATAAAGTTTTTAATAATAATAATCTATTTCATTTTTTGTTTAAAAGTAATGATATCATTTTAAACAAAGCGGGGCGATTAGGAGCATGGATATCACATCAAATGGTTTACAATGGGTTTGGAATTTCGTCATTTTTATTTGGCATATTTTTCAGTATTTGGGGTTTAAATTTATTATTACATAAACGAATTTTATCTACCCTGAAAAGCTTTTTCTACATTAGTTTTTTTATTTTATTCCTATCACCTGTACTGGCCTATTTTTTACCCGAAGAAACGCATGAATTTTCTTATGGAGGTGCATTGGGAAATGACATCATATCAAATTTAAACGCGATTGCAGGAGAAACAGGCACCCTGCTATTAATGATTGGCATGGCACTGGTATTGGTTATTGTATTTTTTAATCCTATTTTTCAGCTGCCTATTTGGACTGAACTATTTAAAAATAGTGTAAACGATATACAAGTGGACGAGCCTGAAGATATCAACCCTGAAAACATGAATGGCGGACAACTCATAATTGACACTGATATATTAAAGGAAGAAGAAGAAGAAGAATATCAAGTAAAAGACCCTTTTGAAGATAACCCTTCTACAAACCACCCTACTCATATTGTATTTGAAGACTTCGATACAAATCCTGCAGAAACTATTTATCAAATGCCCAATGATGAAATGACAATTGAAAAAAACGCTATTGAATTAGATGAGATAATAGAAAATATTCCTGCTCAGTCAACAGAAGATTTGTCGTTTGAAGTAGTGAAAATTGAGGAAGAAAAAGACGACTTAAAAGACGATCATGTTTCAGTTGCCTCCAATGAGCCTTATGACCCCTCTTTAGAATTGAGAAATTACAAATTCCCCACATTGGATTTATTGGAACACAGAGCGGTTGAGGAAATTTCGATAGATAAAAATGAATTAGAACAAAATAAAAATCAAATTATCAATACCTTAAAAAGTTTTGGTATTGCGATTGCAAAAATTTCAGCAACCGTTGGGCCTACCGTTACGTTGTATGAAATTGTGCCTGCAGAAGGCGTTCGTATATCTAAAATTCGAAACTTAGAAGATGATATTGCTTTGAGCCTGTCTGCTTTAGGCATTCGGATAATTGCCCCAATACCAGGAAAAGGAACCATTGGTATAGAAGTGCCGAATATTAAGAAACAAATTGTTTCGATGCGCACCTTGATTAACTCTGACAAATTCAGAAATAACGATTTTAGTTTACCTATTGCCTTGGGTAAAAAAATTGACAATGAAAACTACATTGTGGATTTAGCTACTATGCCACACTTATTAATGGCTGGCGCAACAGGACAAGGTAAATCGGTGGGGATTAATACTATTTTAGTTTCGTTGTTATATAAAAAACATCCTTCTCAATTAAAGTTTGTAATGATTGACCCTAAGAAAGTTGAACTATCGGTTTACAAACATATTGAAAAACACTTTTTAGCAAAGTTGCCTAATGAGGAAGACGCAATTATTACTGATACAAAAAAAGCAATCAATACATTGAATTCATTGTGTATTGAAATGGATAATCGCTATGATTTATTAAAAGAAGCTGGCGTTAGAAACATTAAAGAATACAATGAGAAATTTATTCAACGCAGATTAAATCCTAATAAAGGACATCAATATTTGCCATTTATTGTGTTGGTGGTGGATGAGTTTGCCGATTTAATTATGACGGCTGGAAAAGAAATAGAATTGCCTATTGCCCGGTTAGCACAGTTGGCAAGGGCTATTGGAATTCATTTAATTATTGCTACACAACGACCATCGGTAAATGTTATTACCGGTACAATCAAAGCAAATTTCCCTGGCCGAGTTGCTTTTAGAGTTTCGGCAAAAGTAGACAGTAGAACCATTTTAGATACGGGTGGAGCGGATCAATTAATAGGCCGTGGTGATATGTTAATATTAAATGGAAATGATTTAGTTCGTATACAATGTGCTTTTGTAGATACGCCTGAAGTAGAACGCATTGTAGATTTCATTAGCAATCAACAAGGTTACCCAACTGCATTTGATTTACCCGAATATGAAGGTGCCGATGGAGGTGACTTCAATGCGGGCGCATCTAAAAAAACATTAAAGGAAGTCGACAACATGTTTGCAGAATGTGCTAGAATGGTTATTAGCACAAACAGTGGCTCCACCTCTATGTTGCAACGAAGATTCAACTTAGGTTACAACAGAGCTGGTAGAATTATGGATCAAATGGAAGCTGCTGGAATTGTTGGCTCAAGTACTGGTGGTAAACCTCGTGAATTATTGGTTCATAGTGAAATGGAATTAGAAGAAATTTTAAAAGTGATTATTAAATAGATGCCTGATGAATGGTGTCAGACGACTGGTAAATCATTGCCTGATAACTGATATCGAACATTCGAAATCAACGAAATAAAAATGAAGAACATTTGGATTTTATTGAAAAAAGATTTTTTGTTGGAATGGCGACAAAAATATTCGTTGTACGGACTCCTACTTTATTTAGTGAGTGCGGTGTTTACAATTAATATGTTACAAGAAAAGCCGGAGGCAGAAACTTGGAGTTCACTGTTTTGGATAATCCTTTTATTTGTTTCGGTTAATGCCGTGGCAAAAAGCTTTTTGCAAGAAAGTAAAAACAGAAATATTTATTATTATACCATTCACAATCCCAGAGATATTATTATTTCAAAATTAATTTACAATGTTTTGTTGATGCTAGGAATGAGTTTAGTTGCTCTACTTATTTTCACTTTATTATTAGGCAATCCGGTTCTTAATTTAGGTAAATTTTTATTGATGGTGATTACAGGAGGAATTAGTTTGTCGTTGTTATTTACGCTACTGTCTGCCATAGCGAGTAAAGCAGGTGGCAATTCTGCTTTGATAGCCATTTTAGGATTTCCTATCGTGGTGCCACAAATTATTGTGATTTCCGATTTATCAAAGCCCTTATTTGTAACTATGAGTGTAAATGGATGGTGGAGTTTTTACTTTATTCTGATTGGTTTAGATGTTTTGATTATTGCTTTATCCATCATTTTATTTCCTTTTTTATGGAAAGAATAATTGCAAATTTCAGTCAGAATTCCAACTAAAAATAGGCCAAATAATTATTTTTCAAAAGATTATCTCAAGGCTTTATTGGCTAACATCATTGGCTAAGAATTTATCAAAAAAAGGATAGCGTTTGTCACTATCCTTTTTTAATTAGAATTAAATTTATTTAGTTGATCATTTCCACTGCTTTTTCTACCATATTTTTAGAACCGATAAAAATAGGCACTCTTTGATGCAACTCTTGAGGTTTTACATCCAAAATATTTTCATTTCCGGTTGTGCCCAAACCTCCTGCTTTTTCAACAATAAAGGTCATTGGATTACATTCGTATATTAATCTTAATTTCCCATTTTTATTTTTAAAGTCAGCAGGATACATAAATATACCCCCTTTGATTAATGTTCGATGCAAATCAGCTACCATACTTCCAATATATCGATGAGAAAATTCTTCATCCATACAATAATTTAAATAGTCTTTTAACTTATCATTAAGTTTGTTGGTATTCCCTTGATTGATTGAATAAATTTTTCCATTTTCTTTCACTTTCATATCAGGATGTGACAAACAAAACTCGCCAATACTAGGCTCTAGTGTAAACCCGTTAACCCCTAGTTTGGTGGCATATACCAACATGGTACTAGAACCATAAATAACATATCCTGCAGCTTTCATAGCTGAACCCGGTTGTAAAAAATCAGCCTCAACGCAAGGTGTACCCACAGGGCTAACTCTTTTATAAATACAAAATATAGTACCAATAGAAGCATTCACATCAATATTAGAGGAGCCGTCTAATGGATCAAACATTACAACATATTTTGAGTTCATTGAATACTCATCTTCAAAAGCGACAAAATCGTCATTTTCTTCAGATGCAATACCGGCGCATTCTGAACTATTTCGAAGTACATTGATCAACATTTGGTCTGAATATACATCCAACTTCATTTGCTCTTCTCCTTGTACATTGGTAGCACCATGAGTGCCCAATACATCTCCTAAACCAGCTTTATTTACTTGTTTATTAATCATTTTACAAGCCAAGGAAATGTCTCTCAACAAGGTAGAAAGCTCTCCTGTAGCATTTGAAAATTGTCTTGTTTGATGAATAGTAAATTCATCTAATGTCATTAACTTTCTGTTCGGATTCATACTGCGAAAATAGTTTTTAGTTTTTAGTTTTTTGTACTTAGCAAGAAAATAGTTTGAAAGTAAAATAACAAACCATGATTTTACAATTTAAATTACTGTAAACAAAAAATGCATTATTGGAAATTCTAGTGCATTCTATCCCCTCGAATAGGTAGATTTTTCAGGACTTCAATTTCAATGGCAAGCCACTCTTTCCAACGATTTTTCACTTTTTCTTCAGGACAATATTTTTTGGCTAAATCTAAAAACATTCTGTAATGACCCGCTTCTGATATCATGAATTTTCGATAAAATTCTTTTAAATATTCATCTTCTAGTCCTTCGCTTAAAAGTCTAAATCGTTCACAACTTCTAGCTTCTATTAATGCAAATGAAAGTAATCGATCCAACAATCGATCAATCGGATGTCCACCATTTTTTATATGTAACATTAATGCAGCAACATATTCATCTTTGCGTTGAACTCCTAATACCAAATTCCTTTTTTTAATTTCAGATAATACGATTCTAAAATGGCCCCATTCTTCTGTTACTAATGGCGCTAGCTCGTCCACTAATTCTGGATAATCTGGGTATTTTTGGACCAAAGAGATAGCATTGCTCGCTGCTTTTTGTTCGCAATAAGCGTGATCACTTAGTATTTCTTCCAATGAAAATTTTGTCAAATCAACCCAACGAGGATCGGTAGGAAGTTTCAACCCTAAAATGGTGTTTTCTAAACTGCTCATATATTCTGCAATTTTACAATTTTTCTACCCATTTTTAACAAATTACTTAAATACTATATTCATTCGTAGAATATATTTTATATTGCATGAAATCAAATAAATTGAACCCATTTAAAAAAATATTTTCACTCCTACTTCTAGCTATATCCTTTACTGTAAAAGGGCAAGCTAAATTTATGCCTGAAAAAATATTTACAAAAAATATTCTTTTTAAAGAAGGTTTATCACAATGTGTCATAACAGATATAGTACAAGATAAAAAAGGCTTTGTTTGGGCCGCTACATATGATGGTTTAAATCGTTTTGATGGTCAAAATATTAAAGTATTTAGACACAATCCTGATGATGATAATTCAATCTCATCATCTAGAATACAAAAGCTAGATGCAGATGAACAAAACCACTTGTATATGTTAACCAACAAAGGGTTTAGAATTTTTGATTGTTCACTCGAAAAAACAATTCGTCCTAAAACATTGTCTACAATTAATCCGGCGTGGTTTTGTAACGAATCTAAAAATACAATTTGGCTTTATGATCTTCAAAAAGGCTTATTTTTAGTAGACAACAGTCGTTTCCATATTATTCAATCTTTCCCTCATTTAGGAAACAAATTAAGCGAATCAATAATTGATATTTATAAAATTAAACAACATATTTATATCATTTCAAATCTTGCAGAAATACTAGATTTCAATATTCAAGACAATTCATTTCGGGTTTACAAAAAACCAAAAAATGACGAGCAAATTTATACGCATTCTGGGCTTGATAAATTTGGAAATATTTTTATTACCTCTATTTATTCAGATTTAATTTATTTTGAACCACTAAATAAAAAGTTTTCTAAATCCGATTTATATCAGCTCAATAATAAACTAATCGCGGTAAGCGAAATTGTATACAATCCTTTGGCCGATGTGCTTTTTTTAACAACCTATGGGCAAGGATTATTTGTATTTGATTACAAGATTAATAAATTATCGCAATTCAAAAAAAATGAAATGCCCATTCGCATTTCAAACAACTATTTGATTAGCATGACCCTTAATAAAGAAGGCATTCTTTTTGTTGGATCTGAAGGATCTGGCATCGATATTTTTGACCCATATATTAAAAAATTTAGCACCATTACGACCAATGATTCTATCAAGACTAACAAGTTAAAATTTGTACGAAAATTAGTAGAAGATAATCATAATAATTTATTTATTGGAACTTCTGGCAATGGGATCTTTAAATTCAACAATAATACTAAATCACTCGAATTTATAAACACAAATAAAAAAAATGATCCAGAGAATTTTTTAATTGAAATGCTTTGCACAGATAATAAACTTTGGTTAGGCTATTTTGGCAATGGGATAGATGTATGTGACTTACAATCATTTAAAACGATTAACAAATTCAGAATTGGCAAGAATAAAAATGATATTTCAGATGGTGTAATTTGGTCCATGCTGGATGATCAACAAGGAAATGTTTGGATTGGCACAAAAAATGGTGGGTTGAATAAAATTGATAAAAAAACATTGGTCGTAACTCAATTTAACCATGTCAATTATCCAATGTTTGATCAAAACGGGATAAGCACCATTAAACAATTAAACAGCAGAACGCTTCTCTTGGGGACAACAAAAGGACTATACTCTTTTGATATCATTACAAATGAATGCCGTCTGTTATTTAATGGAATTTTCAAAAAACAAGATGATTATGAAATTTCGATTAAGTACATCTATATTGACAAAAAAAGTAGGTTGTGGTTAGGCACAGATGGAAACGGAATCATTGTTCTAGATAAAAACTATCGGCATATTAAAAATTTCAATGCAAATAATTCACTTAAAAACAATGTTATTTATGCTATCCTTCCTCAAAATGATAGTTCTATTTGGATAAGCTCTAATGCTGGAATAGCTAATATTATTTGGAATGAAAAAACGATTTATTCAACACAAAATATTAAAGTCAGGAATTTTGATGAAATTAATGGATTGCAATCGAATGAATTTAATACAGGCGCGTATTGTTTATTGAAGAATGGCGATATTGCTTTTGGTGGCATGAATGGTTTCAACATTTTCAATCCAAAAGAAATAGTCAATATCCCTATTTTACCTGAAGTATACATCAGTGAATTAAAAGTTTTCGAAAACAATTTCAATAACCCAAAAAGTATTTCTTATCTGGACAAAGCTTTTCTTAAACCATTTGAAAATACAATATCGATTGAATTTAACACACTGGGGTGTTCATTACCTGAAAAAACAAAATACCAATATCAATTGGTTGGAAATGATAAAGATTGGATTATGTCAGGAACAAGAAATTATGTTTCTTATACCAACTTAAAAAGTGGAGACTATGAATTTCGGGTAAGGGCAAGCAACTATGATGGCGAATGGAATGAAAAATATACTTCTTTAAAAATCCAAATTGCTACACCATTTTACAAAACATGGTGGTTCATTTTATGCAGCATGATTGGAATTTTCACCATCATCTATTCCATTTATAGAAATAAAATAAAAATAAATAAAGAAAAAGAAGCTTTGCGAATTTTATATAATAAAGAATTGGCCCAACTTGAATTAAAGGCTTTAAGAGCCCAAATAAATCCACATTTTTTATTTAATTCATTAAATTCAATTAACAACTTTATTTTAAAAAACGACACTAAAAAAGCCTCTCGATATTTAATTAAATTCTCTCAACTTGTTAGAAGCATTTTAAACCACTCTACCACATCTCTTATCTCACTTGAAGAAGAACTCCAAACTATAGAATTGTATATGCACATAGAAGGTATGCGATTCAATGATCAGTTTAGCTATAAAATAAATATTAATTCCTCCATAAATACTTCTGGTATATCAATTCCTTCATTACTTTTGCAACCATATGTAGAGAATGCCATATGGCATGGATTACTGCATAAAGAAGGTGAAAAAAAGATTACAATTTCTATAGATAAAATAAATGAAAATGCTATTTCTATAGAAATTAATGACAACGGAATAGGGCGAAAAAGAGTACAAGAAATTAAAAATTTATCTCAAAAAGGAAAATCATTTGGGATGCAAATTGGAGAAGATCGACTTAAATTAATTAAACAAACTACAGGACAGATGGCACAGGTTGAAGTAGTTGATTCTTATGACGAACACAATATCGGAAATGGAACAACTATTAAAATTATCATTCCTGCTAAAATATTTAATAACAACGAAGGATAATTAAGTATTTGTCGTTTAACACTTAAAATTAAATAATATGTACAAAGTAGTAATTATAGATGATGAAGTTAATTGTGTTGAAGTATTGGAATTATTAATTACCGAAAACCATAAAGAATTGCTGGTTGTTGAAAAGTTTACATCGTCTGTTAAAGCATTGGAATTCCTTCAAAACAATGTGATGGATTTAGTCTTTCTTGATATTCAAATGCCTTTTTTAACAGGTATCGATTTATTAAGTCAATTTCAAAACCCTTCATTTCAAGTGATATTTACAACAGCTTTTGATCAATTTGCTATTAATGCAATTAAACTATCAGCCCTAGATTATTTATTAAAACCGATTGATGAAGATTTGCTATCTGTTGCTATTGATAAATTTATAAAAAATAAAAGCAAAGTAGATATACAATCACAATTGACCAATTTAATCCAACAATATCAAGTACCAGCAACTTCTTCAAACTCTTTTTCTAACAACAAAATTACCGTATCCCTTCAGGATAAAATATTATTTATAGATCCGGTGGAAATAATTTATTGCCAAAGTAATGACAACTACACAACCATTATTTTAAAAAGTGGGGAGAAAGTTTTAGCGTCGAAAACCATTAAACATTTTGAAGACCTTTTGTCCTCACAAGGATTTTTAAGACCTCATCAATCGTATTTAATCAATGGTAAATACATTGAACAATATAATAAAAAAGATGGGGGTTGTTTGATTATGATAGACGGAACTTCAATTCCTGTTTCTAGAAATAGGAAAGAAGAAATTATGATTATGCTAAAATAAATAGTATAAAAAATGTATGCTATTAACTAAAAATAGCGGTTTTATTTTTCTGTATTTTAATATATCACCAGTTGATTATTTCTGTTAAATAGAAGTATTCACCGTGCCTCTAATTTTGCCATCTATTACTTTTCTAAATGCAAACAATAGCATTCCGCAAAGGGCTATACAAACTGCTAATATTTCGGCTTGTGTTGGTTTTATAAACCCCCAATCATATTGAGAATTTACTCGAATTTGTTCAATTAAAAAACGCTCAACCCCATTTAATATTAGGTAAATTGAAAACATCGTTAAGGGCGTTTTCATTTTTTTACGACATATCCAAAGAAATAGAAATATTGCAAACCCCATTAAGAACTCGTAAACGGGTGTAGGGAAAACGGGGATAGGCAATGCACTGCAATAATTTCCTTCACAACCAAGTAATTCCTCTCCTACATTATTTACATTATTGGGATAAGTATAAGCAAAAAGCCAAGTGGGCAAAAAATCAGGTCCTTGAATTTGTTTGTGTGGAATAATTTCATCTTTTTTGAAATGACGATAAACATGTGCTTCATGCAAGGCAACTTGTTGCTCGAAAGGCATAGTAGATTTTACTACTTTTGCATTGGAATCCGTCATATAGGCTGAGTTATAAATACCCCAATCGCCATCACCACTGACTTGACAACCTAATCGACCAATTGCATAACCCAGAATCAATGCTGGAGCTGCAGCATCACACAAGTGACGAAAATCTAATTTTATTCGGCGAGCAAAATACCAAAGTGCAAAAGTTGCTACGATTAATCCCCCATAAAATGTCAATCCACTGCTCGAAAGCAAGCTGCCCAATGGATCACTAATAAAATCATCCCAAGTTTCTAATGCATTAAATATTTTTGCCCCTGCAAAACCTCCCAATGCAGCTATAACTGCCACATCACCCACTCTAGAACTAGGAAATGTTTTTACTTTTTTCTTTGTTTCAACTGTAATTGTTTTGTCTCTGGTAAAATATTTAATACCAACAGCGCCTAGTAAAAATAATACCCCTGTAATCAAATTGCCTTTACTAGAAAATAAATAACTCATTGGATCTGGTGATGCTTCTTTAAAGTTTAGAAACATACCAATCACTTTAAATCCTATTAGAAAACCAATAATTGCAGTAGAAATATAATCAAATATAGTGATAGGCTTGCCAATTGTAATTTCGTCAATTGTAAATCCAACAATTCCATCCTCTTCTTTTCTTTTTAATTCTTTAAAAATGATGTATCCTGCGGCTAAAAAAGCCATCGCTACCATAAAGCCAAATGACTTTAATAAGCTCAATGCAGGCAGATCTATTCCAAATAAGTCTTTTAAAAAAAAATGAAAGTCAGGATACATTTTTTAAATTTTAGATTATAGTAAAAATAAAGTGTTCAGTTTACAAATGTAATAAACTGAAAAACGGATGATAAAACACATTAATATTAGCAATGCTGTTCGAAAGCTTGCATTAAATTAGCAGCTATCATTTCAGCTGATCGTCCTTCTATCATATGTCTTTCTACCATGTGAACCAATTGCCCGTCTTTCAATAAAGCAATACAAGGAGATGATGGTGGATAAGGCAATAAATAATTTCGCGCTTGTTTTACAGCATCAAGGTCAAAACCAGCAAAAGCAGTTACACATTGTGTTGGTTTTTTTGCAGCATGGGCAACAGCAGCCAATACTCCCGGACGAGCGGTGCCTGCACTGCAACCACAAACTGAGTTTAATACTAATAATGTGGTTCCCTCTGCTTTTAACGCATTATCAACTAACTCAGGTGTTGATAAATCTTGAAAACCCTTTTCTGTCAATTCTGCCTTCATAGGCAATACTAATTCTGCTGGATACATATTTTTAAATTTATTGAATTTTTATAAGATTGCAAAAGTAATTGATAAAATATAAAAAATATAAAACATGTGCTTATAGAAGCGTTAATAAAATCTATACATAATCAGGAAATCCCTCAAACCAGCTTGAATTTTGTATATCATAGCAAAAAACTTGCTTGCCATTAGAGAGGCAAACAAATTTTACTTTCATAACACTTGTATAAGACAATACCTGTTGCAACACTGCATCATGCAAGGTTTCTGCTTCTTCTTTACATTCCACTATCATCCAAGGAAGGTCGTTTTTATATACCACTAAATCGTAGCGCCTTTTTCTACCACCCACTAAAATTTGTTTTTCCACAGATAGTAATGAAACGGGTATATTTTTTTTATTGATCAAATAATGAATCAATTGCTGCCTCACCCATTCTTCTTTTGTTAAAACAACATATTTTTTTCGAACTACATCAAAAATGCATTCCTGTTCATCAATCATTTTATATTTAAAATTGGGCTGCATAAAACAAAGATAAAGATTTTATTTGCCTCCGATTTTTTCGGCAATTTTCATTCCATCCATCGCAGCACTCACAATCCCTCCTGCATATCCAGCACCTTCGGCACATGGATATAAATTTTGAATGCGAATATGTTGCAATGTATCTTTATCACGAGGAATGCGAACAGGTGATGAGGTTCTGCTTTCTGTAGCCACTACCAAGGCTTCCTCGGTGTAATAACCCTTCATTTTTTTACCAAACTCTACAAATGCCTTTGATAAACTATCATAAATATTATTGGGCAATACCTCAGACAATAATGAAGAATTTACACCAGGAATGTATGAGCACTCTGGCATAAAACTCGATAATTTATTTTGAGTAAAATCAGTCATTCGTTGAGCAGGGGCAACATAATTTCCGCCACCTACTTCAAATGCTTTTCTCTCAATAGATTCTTGAAATCGCAATCCACCTAAAACCGACTTGTCTTTAAAATCATCGGGATTAACACTCACTACCATTCCACTATTTGCAAATGGATTATTTCGTTTGGAAGGACTCCACCCATTCACTACCAGTGTATTTTTTTGTGTTGAAGCCGGAGCAATGATCCCTCCAGGACACATACAAAAAGAAAAAACACCTCTCCCATTCACCTGCTCCACCAAGCTATAACTTGCTGGTGGCAAGTTTTCATCTTTCACAGTACAATGATATTGGATATTATCAATTAAATATTGTGGATGTTCTACTCTTACCCCAATAGCCAAAGGTTTGCTTTCAATTTCTACTTTTTTATGAAATAATAATTCATAAATATCTTTTGCTGAATGCCCCGTAGCTAAAACTAAATTTTTAATATCTTTTTGTTCATTTTCATTTAACGTAATGGATACAATTTTATCATTCACAATGTTAAAATCAGTTAATTTTTTACTGAAATGAACCTCGCCTCCACAAGCAATGATTTTTTCTCTCATTGCTTGAATAATGAGTGGCAATTTATTGGTACCTATGTGTGGATGTGCTTCGTAGGTTATATTTTCATCGGCACCAAACAAATGAAATAAATCCAATACTCGTTGAATATCTCCTCGTTTATTGCTGCGTGTGTAAAGCTTGCCATCACTGTAGGTCCCTGCACCACCTTCTCCGAAACAATAATTACTTTCTTCATTCAAGATACCTTCTTTATTCAATTTTGCTAAATCTCTTCGTCTATCTCTAACATTTTTGCCTCGTTCAAAAACTATGGGCTTTAAACCAAGTTCAATGCATTGCAAGGCACAGAATAATCCAGCTGGCCCTGCACCAACAATTACCACTTCTTCTTTGTCTTTTACATTATTTTCAATGTATGTAATGAGTTGTTTAGGGATTAATTGTTCATCTATGTAAACTCTAAGCTTCAGTGTAAACAACACAGTTTGTCTTCTAGCATCAATTGATTTTTTTAAAATTTCAAATTGTATTCGTTGTGTTTTTTTAAGGGCCAATTCTTCTCGAATATGTTTCATAATTGTCAATGGCGAATTGACATTTTTGGGTGCAATTGAAATAGTAACTTCTTGAATCATTGCTGCAAAAGTAGGTCAATGAAGTCAGATGTTGGATATCTGATGTTAGGAGTTTTATATATTTGAAAAATAGAGAATGAATGATTAAATCCCCCACGTATTTTATTTCATTTATTGAACATTATTCTTTCATCTGATATCCAACATTTGACATCTCAAATTTTGTAGTAAATTTGCGACATGACACTCAATAAATTTTCGATAGAATATGCAAAAGAAATGGATGATGCTGACAAATTATCATCCTATCGTTCCCAATTTTTTCATCCTCAGTTGCATGGTAAAGATGCGATTTATTTGTGTGGAAATTCCTTGGGTTTGCAGCCTAAATCGGTTAAATCATTTTACGAACAAGAACTGAACGATTGGGCAAAATATGGTGTAGAAGGTCATTTTGAAGCAAAACGTCCATGGTTTTCCTATCATCATTTTTTTACCAAATCATTGGCAAAACTGGTAGGTGCCAAAGAAACGGAAGTGGTGGCCATGAACTCGTTGACAGTAAACTTGCATTTATTGATGTTGTCTTTTTATCGTCCTACAAAACAACGATATAAAATTATTATGGAGGCGGGCGCATTCCCAAGTGATATGTATGCCATGGAAACACAAGCTCAATTGCATGGTTTTAATCCGGCGGATGCGGTGATTGAAATTGCACCAAGAAAAGGCGAACACACGATTCGCATAGAAGATATTGAAGCAAGCATCAAAAAACATAAAAAGAATTTAGCTGTGGTTATTTTTGGTGGCGTTAATTATTATACAGGGCAGTTTTTTGACATGAAAAAAATTGTTGAATTGACACACGAAGCAGGTGCGGTATGTGGTTTCGACTTAGCACATGCGGTAGGAAATAAAGTTTTGCATTTACATGATTGGAAAGTCGATTTTGCATGCTGGTGCTCATACAAATATTTAAACAGCGGACCTGGTGCAGTTGGAGGTGTATTTGTAAATGAAAAACATGTGAAGAGTAAAGATACATTTCGATTAGCCGGTTGGTGGGGACACGATGAAAAAACACGCTTCAAAATGAAAAAAGGATTCAAACCAACTAAAACAGCAGAAAGTTGGCAAATGAGCAATGCCCAAGTATTAAATATGGCAGCACACAGAGCTTCATTGGATATTTTTGACGAAGTAGGAATGGATAAATTAGCTGAAAAAAGTTTAGCTCTATCCGCTTATGCTGAAATGCTTTTATTAAGCCTCAATAATTTAAAATTTGAAATTATTACGCCAAACAACCCATTAGAAAGAGGTTGTCAATTATCGCTATTATTTAAAAGCAAAGGACGTGAAGTATTTGAAAAATTGCAAAGTAAGGGAGTTATCGCAGACTGGAGAGAGCCGAATGTGATTAGAATAGCTCCAGTTCCAATGTACAATAGCTTTGAAGACGTTTACACCTTGTATGAAATAATGAAATCAGTAAAAAAATAATTTCATATCATTCATTCATTTGGTCCATTCTAAGATTAATAGTGCTTGTTATTTAATTTTTTGAATTTTAAATGACAGCTTTTGTGTTTGATCTTTTGAATTAAATGCAACTAAATAATAATTTCCTATTGAATAAGAATTCATATCTAAAGTTGTTTTTTGGGTCCTGTTTTTCATTTCTAAAATTAATTTACCCAATGCATCAAACAGTTGAATACTTATATTTTCTGTTTCTATTAATTCTATAGACAATAAATTTTTTGTAGGATTAGGGTAAACTTTTACGAAGTCGATTAAATCTGTTTTAATGTCTCCATCCTTTATTTTTAATGAAGAATTTATTGGTTGTATGACGCCTTGTGTAATAATTAAATTGCCATTTCGTTCAGTAGCAATCTTTCCCATTTCACCTATCGAGTAATCATGCACAATATCATTAATAGTAGCAGTATGGCTAGTAACATTAATTGCATTTTGACATAATGAAATTTGAGTCATACAACTTAATCCCAATAGAATGAATATTTTTTTTAGACTCATCATTTAATAAAATTTATAAATACTTGTTTACAAAAATAGAAAAATAAAAATAGAAAAAATAATATGTTTCAATTCGAAATATCACGATTTAAACAAATAGATTAAATGAGAAATATAGAAATAAAAAAAATCTAGAAAAAACGCATACTAGAAGATGCATATATCCCCACATCATAATAAAGTATTAGAGTTACTACAATCTAAAAAACTCTATATTCGCAATTCACATAAAAACTTATAAATATGAAAATTGTATCCGAATTTAAAGAATTTGCAGTAAAAGGAAATGTTGTAGACCTTGCTGTAGGAGTCATCATTGGTAGTGCTTTTGGCAAATTGATCACCTCTGTAATCGATGATTTAGTGATGCCAGTCATCTCTGGCTTAATTGGCCAACCAGACTTTTCAAATATGTACTATGCATTTAAAGAAACACCCGTAGGAACTACATTAATTGACGCAAAAAAAATAGGGCCGGTGTTCGCATATGGTAATTTTATTACCATATCAATCAATTTTATTTTATCAGCATTGGGTGTTTTCATGATGATAAAGACTATCAATAAAATGAAAAAAGAAGCTCCAGCAGAAGTTGCTTCAGGATTATCGTCTACAGATGCTTTGTTAATTGAAATTAGAGACAACTTGAAGAAATAAACATTTGTTAAACATTCTCTAAAAAAATGCCCCCAATTATTTTGGTGGCATTTTTGCTATTCACAATAAACAACTTATAAAATGAAAAAATCACTAATTGCATTATTACTAATTTCAACAAGCACATTTGCTCAAATTGACACAAGAAAAGCTGCTGATGCAGCTAAAGAAAAAATGACTACAACTGGAGAAATGAAAGAAGGATGGACCAAAGGCGGTGTTCTTTCTATTAATTTGAACCATACAAGCAATGATTCTTGGACAGGAGCTTCCCAAAAATACAATGTAGCAATCAATGGCTCATTTAACTACTTCGCGTATAAAAAATGGGATAAAAATTTATGGAAAAATGATGTTTTGTTAGCTTACGGAATGAATAGAAATGAAGCTTCATTTGATTTATTTCAAAAAAATGATGATCGTCTTGTATTGTCATCTATGTTTGCTCGAAAAATAAAAAAGAGTTTATACGCTGCTGCTGCATTAGACATAAATACACAAGTTGCCCCAGGCTATAATTATGACTCTATCACTAAAGCAAATGCGGAAGGTAAACCAACTGCCTTTAAAAAAACTTCTAATTTTTTATCCCCAGGAGCTATTCGTATAGGGGTTGGGGGCTTATATCAACCAAAATCTAATTTATCGGCATATTTTTCTCCATTAACAATGAACATGTATACAAAGCTAGACAAAGCATTTTTAAACACAAGCTTAAATGCAGTTGAAGCAGGAGAAAAAGTAAATATTGGATTGGGCTCCTTATTGAAAATTGATTACTTCACTACAATCAACAAAACATTTACCTATAAAACAAGTTTTGCTGCATTTACGGATTATTTGAATCGTCCAATGGATAAAATTGATTTAGATTGGACAAACTCTTTGATGTTCAATGCCACTAAATATATAGGCGTAAAATTTGATTTGAACTTCCGTTACTATGAAGGTCAAAATCCATTAGCTCCATATAAAATTCAAGTTTTAGAGATGTTGGGTGTAGGTTTTGCTTATAAATTCTAACAACTCAAACAATTAATAAATCCTTTTAAAATCTCACTTTTTAGTGAGATTTTTTTTTGTCTTCTAATTTTCAAATTCAACACTTATCTTCGCTGAAATTTTTCATCATGGCAAAAACATTCGGAAAAGAAACTTATTTATATTGGTACGAAACCATGTTGCTTCAACGACGTTTTGAAGAAAAAACTGGCCAGTTGTATGGCATGCAAAAAATCAGAGGATTTTGTCATTTGTACATTGGTCAAGAAGCCGTTTCTGCAGGAACAATGACCGCAATTAGAGATGACGACAACATGATTACCGCATACAGAGATCATGGTTTGGCCATTGCAAAAGGTATCTCTGCCCGTGAATGCATGGCAGAAATGTATGGCAAAGCAACAGGATGTACGAAAGGAAAAGGAGGATCTATGCATTTCTTTTCAAAAGAGAAGAAATTTTTTGGCGGGCATGGTATTGTAGGTGGACAAATTGGGCTAGGTGCAGGAATTGCATTTGCTGAACAATATAAAGGAACCGATGCGGTTACAGTTTGCTATTTTGGTGATGG
>CANGUS010000001.1 GCA_947457085.1 Bacteroidota bacterium | reverse complement strand
CTTTCATTTCAAAAAACTGCGCTTTTTATAGACAATTTAACCATTAAAGAAAAAGGTGCTTATACAGATCGAACAAACACCTTATTCAAACAATTTTATTTAAAATTATAATCGAAATTAGATCGAATCTTTTTCGATACGTTTCAAATTTAAATTAGAAACTGGAGAAACTACCAATGGATACTTCTCAACAGTTACATATGAACTATCCAATCCAAATCCTTTTTCTTCACTTAATCCGAATTTCTTAATCATGAAATAGAATTTCATCACCAGTCGTTCTATTAATGGTAAATCATTATCGTGCGATAAGAATTTCTCCATCACAATAAATTGCCAATCCCCTGCCACTTTATTTTTTTGCAAAGAGGTATATCGACTGGTAATATTCACTTCTTTGTTTTTCACCATATCCTCTACTACTTTTCTAAACATTAAATTGATTCTTTGCTCTTCTCTAAACCCTAATCTAAATTCAATTCGAATGATTTCATTTGGAATAATTGTATCCACAACATATTCTGTTTTGTATGGTTCGTCTACAACATCTACATGAATAAACCAATATAAATCGGCTCGTTTTGGCTTCTTATTTAATATAGAATAAATAATCTTGTGTTCAATTTCTTTAGGATTATTAGCACTCGTTAAATAAACTAAGTGGGTAGCATATTTAGGGATGCTGTTGTCATTACTTAAGTCTTGTAATTGATGTATATGATCTTCAATTTTTACAAATTCCACATAGCGATTTTTAATTTTTCGGGAGCGAAACCAAACATACATTACACAAAACAATACCCCTCCTACTATTAAAGTTACATAACCCCCTAAAGGAAATTTTTCTAAATTGGCAATTAAAAAACTAATTTCAATCGTTATATAAACAAATAAATAGGTGTAAACAAAAACTGGTTTTGCTCTTCGTGAAACTAAAAAATTGGCAAATAAAATGGAGGTGGCCAACATACACAAGGTGATGGCCAATCCATAAGCTGCAGCCATATTTGAAGATGATCGAAAGTATAGTGTAATGCCTACACAGCCAACATACAAAAGCAAATTAATAGATGGAATATACAATTGACCCTTAGCTTCTGTAGGATAATTAATTTTCATTTTAGGCCAAAGATTCAATCGCATACTTTCACTAATCAATGTAAACGAGCCACTTATCAATGCTTGAGATGCAATAATAGCAGCTAAAGTAGCAATTATCAAGCCGACAAGTTTAAATTGCTGTGGCATCACGCCATAAAAAGGATTAAACCCATTGCTTATTAATTCTTCAGTAATTAAGTGGCCTTTGTGATTGGCTAACAACCATGCTCCTTGCCCTAAGTATTGTAAGATTAAAGCAAATTTGACAAATACCCAACTATATCGAATATTCCCTTTCCCACAATGTCCTAAATCCGAATACAAAGCTTCTGCCCCTGTTGTACATAAAAAAACAGCGCCTAAAATCCAAAATCCTTTTGGATAAACCGTTAAAATTTTAATTGCATAATAAGGATTTAATGCTTTGAAAATTTGAATATCATCTCCAATGTGTAATAAACCTAATACGGCCAACATTGCAAACCAAAGTAACATAATCGGACCAAATAATTTACCGATAGATGCTGTACCAAATTGTTGCACAAAAAACAACAATGAAATAATTAGAATAACGATCCAAACTATCGTGTTTTCAGGTACAGAATGAAAAGCAGGCAATTGTCTTAAACCTTCAATGGCTGACGAAACTGAAATTGGCGGTGTAATCATGCCATCAGCTAATAAAGCTGCACCTCCAATCAATGCTGGTACTACTAACCATTTTTTTTGTCGCCTTACTAAAGCATATAAAGAAAAAATACCTCCTTCTCCTTTATTGTCTGCTTTGAGTGTGAACAAAACATATTTGATTGTGGTTTGTAAAGTAAGTGTCCAAATAATACAAGACAATCCTCCAATGATTAATAATTCACTGACAACTTTACCTTTTAAAATCTCATTGAATACATATAAAGGAGAAGTGCCAATATCACCATAAATAATGCCCAAAGCAATTAATATACCGGCAGCTGAAACTTTGTTAAGTTTGGAATGTGAACTCACGACTTTTTTATTTTGAATCAGCAAATATATATGTAAATATGAATTATGGATTATGAATTGCGAAATATTAACGGCAATATTCTATTTCAATTTTTCACAATATAAAATCTAACATCTTACTTAATACCCTTTACTATAATTGAAAGTTATAGGAAATTATAATTTGATTTATTGATTTCCTAATTGGTAATTTGAAATTCGTAATTGATTGAATACCTTTGCCACATGCAAACGATAAATATGTCATTAACACAACAATTAATTGAGAGAGAAGAAAAATACAATGCGCATAATTATCACCCTTTACCAGTAATGCTTACAAAAGGGAAAGGTGTTTATGTTTGGGATGTTGAAGGTAAAAAATACTTCGATTTTTTAAGTGGATATTCTGCAATTAACCAAGGGCATTGCCATCCAAAAATTATTGATGCTTTAGTTGAGCAAGCCAGTATTTTAACATTAACTTCAAGAGCTTTTCATAGTAATTTACTAGGTGAATACGCTGAATTTATTACTCAATTTTTTGGATATGACAAAGTATTGCCAATGAACTCTGGTGTTGAGGCTGTTGAAACTGCTATCAAATTAGCCCGTAGATGGGGTTATGACAAAAAAGGCATTCCTGCTAATGAAGCAAAAATTATTGTTTGCTCAGAAAATTTTCATGGCCGCACGGTGAATGTAATATCATTTAGTACGGATGAAAGTTCAAAAACTGGCTTTGGCCCATTCATTTCCGGTTATGAAACAATTGAATATAATAATGTACAAGCTTTAGCAACTGCATTAAAAGATAAAAATGTTTGTGGATTTTTAGTAGAACCAATTCAAGGTGAAGCAGGAGTGGTAGTTCCTGATGAAGGCTACTTGGCAACTTGCTTTGAAATGTGTAAAGCGGCTAATGTACTTTTTATTGCAGATGAAATTCAAACTGGTTTAGCTAGAACAGGAAAAATGCTTGCTATTGACCATGAAAACATTAAGGCTGACATTTTAATATTAGGAAAAGCGCTAAGTGGTGGTGTATTGCCAATTAGTGCTGTACTTTGTAATGACGAAATCATGTTGAACATAAAACCAGGAGAGCATGGCTCAACTTATGGCGGAAACCCTTTGGCTTGTAAAGTGGCCATCGCTGCTTTGCAGGTATTAAAAGATGAAAACATGAGTGAAAATGCAGAGAAATTAGGTGAATATTTCAGAACACAAATTCGCAATTTAAATAGTCCATTTATATCTTTAGTAAGAGGAAAAGGTCTATTAAATGCGATCGTTATCAAACATGAAAATAAAGATGCCGCTTGGGATTTATGTGTAAATATGATGCAAAATGGCTTATTAGCAAAACCTACTCATGGAGATAAAATCCGTTTAGCACCACCATTAGTAATTACACAAACAGAACTAGATGAATGTGTAAATATTATATCAAAGAGTTTAGAAGTGTTGAAATAATTGCTGCTCTTTTATTTTTTTGTATCATTCCAGGTTTTATATGTTGTCTCTAACTCTTTTCTGTCTTTAGGCATCTCACGAAGCGGTTCACAAGCTTTCAGTACATGATGACATTCTACAGCTAACTGTTGGTAAATTCTTGTTCCGTCAGATTTCCAGCCAATCATTTCATCACTCACTTGTTTGATTATTTTAGCAGGGTTTCCTGCCAATAGACTACGAGCAGGGATGTTTTCTTTCGCTTTGACAAAACTAAGTGCACCCACAATGCACTCATCTCCCAATATCACATCGTCCATAATAACAGCATTCATTCCTACTAAACAATTTTTACCAATAGTAGCTCCATGTATGATGGCACCATGACCAATGTGTGCATTTTCTTTCAATAAAACCGTTACTCCTGGAAACATATGAATATTGCAATTTTCTTGAACATTGCAACCATCTTCTATAATAATTTTTCCGAAATCGCCTCGAATCGTAGCACATGGACCAATATATACATTTTTTCCAATGATAACATTTCCAGTAACTACAGCTTGTGGATGTACATATGCACTTTCATGTACAATCGGTTTTATCCCTTTATATTCGTAAAACATGTCAATTAATTTGTATAAAATACTTCTTCAAAATTTGCCATTCGGCGCAATATTGGACTACAGCGATAACGGTCTTCACGGTATTCGTCATACAAAGTATCTAATATATCCATACAATTACTAATTCCTATTTCATCTGCCCATTTCAATAAACCTTTAGGATAATTTACACCTTTGGTCATGGCTAAATCAATATCTTCTTTGTTCGCTATGTTCAAATAGAGGGCGTTGGCTGCCTCGTTTAGTAACATCACTAAAATTCTAATAAATATATTCTCTAATAAAACTGCATCACTGGATTCAGGATTATTTTTTACAGCTCCTTCAGCATAATTATAAAAACCCCTACCCGATTTTTTACCAAACCACTTCGCTTCTACTAATCTTTTTTGTGTAAAAGATGGCGTATATCTTGGATCAAAATAAAAAGAAGTCCAAACAGTTTCTGTAACCATATAATTCACATCATGACCTATTAAATCCATTAACTCAAACGGGCCCATTTTAAATCCTCCAATCGTTTTCATTGCATAATCAATCGTTTCTATACTTGCCATGCCTTCTTCATAAATTCGAATGGCTTCACTGTAAAAAGGACGAGCGATTCGATTAACAATAAAACCCGGTGTATCTTTAGCAGTCACCGTTTTTTTGTTCCAGCTATCAATGATAGAAATTGCTTTACTGGTTACTTCAACACTTGTTTGTAATGCAGGTACAATTTCAACCAATTCCATTACAGGTGCTGGATTAAAGAAATGAATCCCAATCACTCTCTCAGGCTTTTTGCAAATAGCCGCAATCGACGTAATAGAAAGTGAAGATGTATTGGTTGCAAGAATACATTCATCCGAAACGATGGCTTCTAACGCTGCAAAAAGATTTTGTTTTATTGTCAAATTTTCAACAATAGCTTCGATAATTAAATCACAGTTTTTAAGCACCTCAAAATGATTATCCCAAGTGATTGCATTTGAAATTTCAACACTTTTTTCAGTCGTTATTTTTTGTTTGTCAACTAATTTTTGCAGTGTTGACTCGATCCCTTTTTTAGCTTTTTCTAATGCCTCTAAATTAGTATCAATCACGATAACTTGATTGCCATTTTGTGCTGCAACTTGAGCTATTCCTGCTCCCATTGTTCCGCTTCCTATTATTCCTATGTTCACTGTATATTCCTGATTTTTTGATATTAAATATTATACTATTATTTATAAACTTCTTTTGTTTTTTACAACATGATCTATATTTTTTCATTCAACCCATATATTATGAAACCATTGTATGCTCTCTCTAAATAGGTCTACTTTAAAGCTGTAATTTTATGAAATTTTAATTGTAAAGGTAGTATTTTGACATTGATTATTTACATAAAAAAAGTCCCGATTTCTCGGGACTTTTTTTATTTTTATTTTGCAAAAAGTATTAGTTTTTTCTCAAGTTAGGGAATGGAGGAGGTGTGTTTGAAGGACCTTCTTCACCATTTCCTGCTGAACGATAATCAACAGAATTAGCATTTCCATTGTTACCATATTGGAAAATAAATCTTTCTCTATCAATTCCTTGCTTGTCAACCATGTAATTAATTACAGAGTTAACTCTATCCCAAGAACGTTGTTGTTCAATTTTGCTACCAGAACCATTTCCAATTACTACTGTTTTGCAATTTGGATTTGAACGCATAGAGCCTGCTAAAGTATTTAATTGAGCCATTGAACTTGAGCTTAATTTTGCAGAACCAGAGCTAAATTCAACTGAACCAGCTGCAATAGCACTACATCCTGTAGTATTAACGATTCCAGTACAACATGCAGGTTCTGGACATTTTCCTACACCATCAGCATCTACTGGTTGACACTCAGTAGGAGTAATTAATTGTTTGTCTTTGTAATCAGCAACACCATCACCATCTGTGTCAAATGGACAACCATGAGAATCTACAGAAACACCGCCTGGTGTGTTTGGACAACGATCGAAACAATCAGAAATACCATCTCCATCAGCATCTTTATCACATTTGCTGTCTTGAGGAGCTTTTGAATTTTTAAGTGCATTGTAAGAGTAGTCATTCGGGTTGTGCCACCACAATGGTTCAACAGCATGAGCACCTAAATTTACATTTAAACCTACTGAGAAAAAGTTTAAGTTATCATAGTCTCTAGTCATAGAAGAAGATACTAATCCAACTGTACTAGAAGGCAATTCTTGCCAACGTTGACCGTCTATTAAATCATCCATCGTAAGAGTCAATCTATCTTCGATTTGTAGTGTTATCATTTTGCTTAATTTAAATTGAACACCGAACCCAGTTGAAAGAACAGGACGTAAAGTTCCATTTAAAACGCTTATTCTGTTTTTATGACTTTCAGCTTGCGTTTCATAATCACCATCAAACAAGCTATTTAAGTTTTTATTAATTTCCTTTCTATCAGAATAACCAGGATTTGTGATACCTGCAGTTGCTGTTGCATAATCAGCTGCAGAATACATTACGCCATTTGCTTTTTTGATATCTACTCTGGTGTTATATGTCATTAAACCAGCTCCCAATAAAGCGTAAAAGCTTGTTTTATTTTTAGCTTTATGATATCTGATATTATTTAATGATGCCATAACATCTAAAGACAATTGATTAATTGTAGTTGTGTAATTATTGTATACAGCTGGGATAACTGTAGTTGGACTTCCGTATCCTTCATATATTGGATTTCCACCATGTCCCCAATATGCTTGTGATGCTTGCCAGTTATATCCAGAAGCACTACCATGCATGAACTGCAATCTTGTTGAAATAACATATCCCCATGCTTTTCTTACAGACAATCCCCATCCTAACGTGTTCATCGGTTTTTTAGCACGATTGAATATTGTTTTAGAACGAACATCTCCTGAAACATTTAACATACCTCCTGAAATTCCAATTTCCCATTGATTACGAGGCATTGCTGGAAAATCATATTGTCCATTTTTAAAATCTGTTTGTTGTGGTTGTCTTTTAACAGGAATTAAAGTAGAATCTGTGATATCATATCCTGCTCCTTTGTACATTCCTAAGTTTTCCTGGGCCTTACTTTGAAAGGCTGAAAGCAAGGTTATAAATCCTGCCATTAATAGATACTTTTTGCTTGCCATAAATTTAATTTTTAATAATGATTATTACGCGATAGTTATATTTTACAAACTTAGTAGTTTTTTTTTACAAAAAAAAAATAAAATACCAAAATTAACAAAAAATAACACTAGTCTTTTAAGTCTTTTATGATTGATTCTATTATCAATCTCTTCTTAAATTGGGGAAAGGTGGAGGAAGATTTGATGGGCCTTCATCACCCTCGCCAGCAGAACGATAAATTACAGCGTTGTTGTTACCATTTTGGCCATATTGGAAAATAAATCGATCCCTGTCAATCCCTTGATTATCTACCAAATAATTAATAACAGCATTCACTCTATCCCAAGATCTTTGTTGATCAATTTTGCTACCATTTCCATTACCTATAATTACTACCTGACAAGTAGGGTTTGCTCTCATAGCTGAAGATAAACTGGACAATGCAGCCATTGAACGAGCATCTAATTTAGATCTATCCGATAGAAATTCAATGGCCCCCTCGGTAATTCCTCCACATCCTGGTGAAATTGCTTTCCCGGAGCAACATTCTGGATCAGGGCAGTTACCTATACCGTCTGCATCCGATGGCTGACAATCGGTAGGAGTAATTAATTGCTTATCTTTAAAATCTGGCACCCCATCGCCATCTGTATCAATTGCACATCCATGAGTATCAACTGCAATTCCTAGAGGAGTATCATTGCATCGATCAAAACAATCAGAAACACCATCCCCATCTTTATCTATATCACAAGCCCCGCCGCTATTGGGTTTATTGATTTTTGTATAGCTATAATCTAATGGGTTCATCCACCACAATGGTTCAATTGATTTTCCTCCTATATGTATATTCAAACCGAGTGATAAATAGTTGTATGTATCATTGTCACGAGTCATAGCTGAACCACCAAAACCTGGTTGAGGCCATTCTTGCCATCTTTGTCCGTCTATCAAATCATCTCCAGGATAAGACAATTTGTCTTCTATAGACAATGAAATCTTATTTCCTAATTTAAATTGAACACCTAATCCAGCTGTAAAAATTGTTCTAAAAGTTCTTTCTCTGCCCAACCAAAGTCTATTGTCGTGTTTTTCAGCTGCTGATTCATATTTTCCATCAAACATTGTCATCAAATCAGCATTTTTTGCTTTTCTAGTTCTGTAACCATTGGGCCAATTTGTGTTTGTGAGTGTATTGTTATAGTTTTTACTTGTTATGCTTTGAAAATCATATAATGTAGCATTGGCTCCACTTCCATTGATAGCATCTATCCAAGTGTCATAGAGCATTCCGCCCATTCCAACTAATGCATATAAACTTGCTTTATTTCGTGCTTTATGGAATTTAATATTATTTAAAGTTGCAACCATCTGAAAAGACAATTCATCTATATTTGTTTTATAATTATAGTAAACTGGAATTGCCGAATAGGTTGGGGAGTATACTCTACCTGTGGCATACCCAACACCATTTACCCTTACTTTATTCCAAGGATTGTTGTGCGCCCAATATCCTGTTGCTGGCTGCCAATTATACCCTGAAGCTGTTCCATGTATGAATTGTAATCTTGTTGAAATAACATATCCCCATGCTTTGCGTAAATGAGCACCAAAACCCAATGTTTGTATTGGATTTTTTGCAGTAAATAAATGCTTCGACCGAACATCTCCTGAAACATTAAATGCGCCAACATTAACTCCTATTTCCCACTGATTACGTGGTTTTGAAGGAAAGTCATATTGAGATTTCATAAAATCCCGTTGTTGCTCCATTCGTCTAGCAGGAATTAAAGATGTATCAGTAACATCATAACCGGCGCTTTTGTAAATAATTTTTCCAGCATTTTCGTTTTGTGCATTTGCTGAATTTGACAAAAATGCAGCGCAACCCATAATGGTTGATAGTAGGTAATTTTTGATTATCATAGATTAGTTTGTTTGGTTAATATTACAAATATATTACATTTTACAGATTAATTTTTATTTTTTTTAATGTATTTAATATTACTTTAATTAACATTGCACAATATTCAATGAAAGATATAAAAAATTTTATTTTTGAAGATTTAATTGCTTTTGAAAAAGTCTTTGATCAAGCAGTTAAAAGCAATGTATCATTGCTCGACAAAATAATGAAATATATTGTGCAGTCGAAAGGTAAACAAATGAGACCCATGTTTGTTTTACTTTCTGCTAAGGTTTGTGGAGACATCAATGATAAAACATACAGAGCTGCCTCTTTAATTGAACTTCTTCACACGGCTACTCTAGTACATGATGACGTGGTTGATGACTCTAATAAAAGAAGAGGTTTCTTTTCAATTAATGCACTTTGGAAAAATAAAATAGCCGTATTGGTGGGTGATTATTTGCTATCAAAAGGATTGTTGCTTTCCTTAAATAATAAAGATTTTAGAATGCTCGAAATTTTAGCTACTGCTGTTAAAGACATGAGCGAAGGTGAATTATTGCAAGCTGAAAAGGCTCGTAAGCTAGATATTACAGAAGAAATATATTTTAATATTATTCGTTGTAAAACAGCATCCTTAATTTCTTCTGCATGTGCTGCCGGTGCTTTTTCTAGTAATGAAAATGAAGATCAAGCCAATTTATTTAGTGCTTTTGGAGAAAAAGTGGGAATAGCATTTCAAATAAAAGATGATTTATTTGATTATGGAAATGAAGATATTGGCAAACCTACGGGCAATGATATTAAAGAAAAAAAAATGACCTTGCCTTTAATACATACACTCAATCATTGCGACAAAGCAACTAAAAATAAAATCATTTCTATTTTTAAACATTCTGAAAAAAAGAAAACAGAAATTAAATTTATTTTAGAAGCGGTAAATGAACACAAAGGAATTGAATATGCGACTCAAAAAATGAATCAATATGTTGAGGAAGCTTTTGAAATTTTAAATGCGTTTGAAGATTCTGAAGCGAAAATGCATTTAACGAATTTGGTTAAATATTCTATCAATAGAAAATATTAATTTAAAAATTAAAAAAAAGCGAAGATTTTACTCTTCGCTTTTCATTTTTTGTTTACAAATATTTATTTAGATTTTTTCAATCTAGCTTTTAAGTTTAAAGCCATTACCATCATTACAGGAACAATTATTAAAGTAATAATGGTTGCGAAACCCAATCCGTAAATCATCGTCCAACTCAACGGACCCCAAAACGCTACACTGTCACCTCCAAAGAAAATATGCGGATTCCCTGTTTGAAATAATGAAGCAAAATCCATGTTTAAACCAACAGCCAACGGAACTAATCCTAGCATGGTAGCTGTAGCGGTAAGCACTACTGGTGTCATTCTAGTTTTACCTGCCTCTATCATGGCTTCTCTTGGCGACATTCCTTCATGCAATTTTATATCTGCAAACTCAATTAATAATATCCCATTTCTTACTACTATACCTGCTAAGGCTACAATGCCTATTCCAGTCATTACAATTACAAAATCCATATTAAAAATACCTGTTCCTAAAAATACACCAATCACACTTAAAATAATTTCACTCATAATAATTATGGTTCTACTAAATGAATTGAATTGGATCATTAATATTAAAAATATCAATAGCATTGACAATCCCATCGCACCTCCTAAAAATCTACCTGTTTCAGCCTGCTCTTCTTGCTCTCCACCCATTCTAAAATCAACGCCCGGAGTCCCTTTAAAATTATTCAATTCCGATTGAATTTCCGCAACCACCTCATTGGCATTAAAACCACTCAGTACATTGGATGAAAGGGTGATGATTCTTTTTTCATCTTTCCGTTTAATTCCTCCATAGGTATTTCCATATTTTAAATCCACGAAACTACCTATTGGCACCTGACGAACCTGTCCACCCATGCTCATATCTCTATACGTCATATTGATATTTTTAATGATGTCAATATTATTTTGTTGTTCTTTATTTAAACGCAACGTAATTGGATAATCATCATTGGCATCTTTAAAACGAGAGATTTCCATGCCGAACATAGCTGTTCTTAAATCTTGTGCAATCATTCCTGTACTAATTCCCTCTGAATTCATTCTACTTCTATCTAGATTAAAAATAATCTCTGGTTTATTCGCTTGGAAATCACTTTTTAATTCTTCAACCCCAGCAATTTGTTTTTGATCCAAATAACTTTTCATTCGTTTTGAAGTTGCGATGATGCTATCTAAATTTTCTCCAGTAATTTCAATTAAAATAGGTTTAGCAGTTGGCGGTCCATTGCTTTCTTGGCTAACTGTAATTTTTGCACCGGGAATATTTCTTACTGCCTCTCTCACTTTACTCAATAATTCTGTAGTGCTTTTGCCATGACGTTCTTCAAATTTAATAAACGAAACCGTAATTTTTCCTCTGTTAGGATACTCCCCAATCTCTCCACTGTTTTGATCTGTAGCGCCTACTTTTACATTGGAAATTACAGAGGTAACAATAGGATTTGTTTTCCCTGTGGCTAAATCAATATCCAATGCTTTGTATACTTTTGTTTCTAACTGTTTAAGTACTTCATTGGTTTTGGTTTGATCGGTTCCTTCTGGCATCGTTAAATATACATAAGCAAAATTGGGTTCAGCGGTAGGAAAGAAAACAACTTTAGGGGATCGAACAGCAATTAAGATGATTGATAAAACCAACAATCCTACAATTCCTGCCATTGACTTTCCTCTATTATCTAAAGCCCAACTCAATACTTTAATGTATCCTCTTTGTACTTTAGGCCAAATTTTTGTTTGGAAAGTTCGTATCCATTTTACCAAAATAAATTTGTTTAATAAAAACAATAAAAACATGACGACAGTGAAATTTCCAAAACCAATATTGCCAAATAAATAAGCTAAAATAGCTACAACAAAAAATACAATGGCTGTAATAGACGTTCCCTTGCTCCATTTTATTTTTGTTTTGCCATCATATTCATTTTCCTTCATAAAATCTACCGCAAATACTGGGTTGATAATGTAAGCAACTAATAAAGAAGCCAATAAAGTAATGATTAATGTAATCGGCAAGTAAAACATAAAACTACCAATCACACCTTTCCAAAAAGCCAATGGAATAAATGGCAACAAGGTGGTAATCGTTCCTGTTAATACTGGTAAGAAAACTTCGCCCGCTGCTTTTTCAACAGCTTCTTTTGCCGACACTTTCTCATCATGCATAATCCGATGTGAGTTTTCGACGACGACAATGGCATCATCTACCACAATTCCCAATGCTAACAAAAAGGCAAACAACACGATCATGTTGAGTGTGAAGCCAATGCTTGGTAAAACCATGAATGCAATGGCACATGATAATGGAACCGACATTGCCACAAAAATGGCATTGGTAGTTCCCATAAAAAACATCAAAATAAACGTAACTAATATAAATCCAATGATGATGGTATTTATTAAATCATGTAGGGTTGTTCTCGTTTGGTCAGACTGATCTCCGGTAACTACCACATTCAATTCTTTGGGCAATTCAGTCTTTTTCATTTCTGCTATTATATTATCTATTTTATCAGATGCATCAATTAAATTTTGACCACTTGCTTTAATTACATTGAGGGTGATTACATTTTTACTATTCAATCGAGCAAAACTTTCTTGCTCTTTATAAGTATCTTTTACTTCCGCAATATCTTTCAAATAAACAGATGCACCCATAGGATTTTTCACAATCGTATTTTTGATTTCGTCTGCCGATTTAAATACTTTTTTCAAACTGATAATCCGTTGCTCACCATCTACTTTTACAATCCCTGGTGTTGCTTCTACATTCTCATAGGCAATGGCACCTTGAATATCTCTGAATGATAATTGAGACGCTTGCATTTTAAACAAATCTACATTGATCTGAATTTCTCTGTCTAAACCTCCTACTTTATCAATGCGTTTGATTTCTTTTAAATTTTCAATTCTATCTTTTATTTTATCTGCATATTCTTCTAAACGCTTCACATCATAATTACCATAAATATTTACATTGCGAATCGGAAATTCTGATACATCTATGTCTTTTATTTCAGGATCGTTTGGTAAATTTTTTGGCAATCCATTCGCATCCGATTTTGCTTTATCTACGGCATCTTTTACATCTTGTTTTGCTTTTGGAACTTTTACATCGGTATTAAATTCTGCAATCACAACCGAAAAATCTTGGAAAGAATTACTCGTAACTTTCTTTATTCCGGCAATGTTTTTTAATTGTTTTTCAATCGGTTTAGAAACCAAATTTTCCATGTTTTCTGGTGAGGTTCCTGGATAAACGGTCTGTACAATAATTTGTGGAAACTTCACTTCAGGAAATTGCTCCTTAGGAAGATTTAAATAACTTATCAAGCCAATGGCTGTGATAATGATTGTCAATACATAGATACTGGTTCTATTATTGATGGGCCAACGTGATGGATTAAATTTCATTATTTTTTAAATTTGATGATTGAACATTTGATGATTATTGCTAACCTAAATTTCAAATTTTCGAATCTCTATTATTCTTTTTTTACACTATTAGTTATTATCAAATTGCAATAGATCCCCTTCATTTAATTCTTCATATCCTGAAGTGATCACCTTGTCTCCCAATACCAAACCGCTCACTATTTCTACTTTGTTTTGATATGAATTACCAAGTTGAACAGGAATCAATTTCGCTTTATTTCCTGCATCCGCCACATACACATAATTCCCATTGTCTGTTTTTTGAATCAATGAATATGGCAATACAAATGCTCTCGCATTTTGATACGTTGCAATCTTTACTTGTGCCGTCATATTCGGTTGATATTTCGAATTGGTAGCCAATGGAATGTATGCTGAATAAGTTCTTGTTACTGGATTAATAGTTTTTTCAACATAATTTATTCGAGTAACTAAAGAATCATTAATGTCCGTAAAAACCACCATGCAATTGCTTCCCGTTTTTACTACAGAAGAGTAATTCTCAGGAATATTCGCTTGTACTTTTAATTTAGCCGTATTAATAATTTTGATCACAGGCGCTGCCATCGGATTTGAATAGCTTTGTCCTACCGTTGCATCAATTGCATCAACAACCCCATTGATTGGAGAGGTTACATTAAATGTACTTTTTTGAGTCAATACAGTTTGTTTCTTTTTCAACAAACCATCATAATTATTTTTTGCTTGTAACAATTGTATCTCTGTTCCAATTTCTTGATCCCACAATCTTTTTTGTTTATCGTACAATAATTTTGCAAATGATATTTGTTGATCTAATTCTGAAATTCCTCTGTCAACTTGCTCTGCTCGTAAAGTAGCAACTACTTGTCCTTTACGCACATATTGTCCTTGATGAACTAATATCGCACTGATAATACCAGGCGTTTCTGGAATCGCATTTACAACTTCATCTAAATCAATTTTCCCCTGAACATCTATGTAATTATTAAAAACAGATGGTGCCATTGGCGTTATCTCTACAGCAACCTTACGAATAGAATTACTGTCTTTACTCATATTTTCTAACTCTAAAGAAGCTATTTTATCTTGTATTTCTTTTTGTTGCTTCTTCAATTCTGCAAGTGCTGCTTTTGAATCTTTATTTTGTTTTCCGCCGCAGGATGCAAGTAATGTGATTGCTAAAAAAGCGGTTGATGTAATTTTAATCATTTTATTTTTCATTTGTATGTATTTTATTTTTTTATCGCAATGTGTGCGTATTTTTTTTGAATTATTATTTTACTTACTGACTATTAAAAATGTTTTGATAAGGTATCGCCCTTATTTATTTTAACAAGCCGAGTGATTTTTGGAAATCAATTTTTGAAATAATGGCATCATACAACGAGTTGTAATAATTTGTTTTGGCTTCTTTTAAAGATGTCTCGGCTTGAATAATTTCAATATTTGTTCCTAAGCCTTCTTTGTATTTCTTTTGTGCAATGTCATACACTTTTTGAGCTAATTCAATATTGTTTTCTTGATTTTCTAATGACATCAAACTATTTTTCAATTGAGTTTTTGCATTATTACTTTCTAAGTCAACTGCTTGTTTAAATGCATCAATGTCATTTTCATTTTTCAACAGACTCAATTTGGCTTGTCTTACTTTTGCTTTTCTAGAATTTCCATCATACAATGGAACACTGGCACTTAACACAAAAGCTCCTGTTGGAAAATAAGGCAGTGTAAACAACTCTTTGAATGCAATGGTTTGAGAGGCATAACTTCCACTTAAAGCAGCCACTACCGTAGGCAAATAACTTTTTTGATGTCTTTCTAAATCATATTGATTTAATTTTTTGGCTGTATTTAATAGATTCATTTCTATTCGATTGTTATAATCAACCACTTTGTCAAGTTCTAAGCCATTCTTCACTTCATCTATGCTTAATTCCTGATTTAATGTAATATTTTCATTCATCGACATGCCCATTTGAAATTTAAGTAAAGCATAGCTCAACTCTATTAAATTATTTATTTTGTCTTTCTCCGTTTCTAAATTATTGCGTTGTACCAACAAACGATCTGCATCTATTTTTTCTGCAAAACCTTCTTGAAACAATTTTCGAGTCATGTCTTCAACAGAAGTAATTAGCTTGATATTCTCATTTAACAAAGCCATTCTTTTTTCTGCTATCACACAATTATAGTATGCTTTGGAAACATTCACCCTAATTTCTTCCTCGGTTCGTTGCGTGTTTAATTTTGATAAATCTACTAAACTTTGTCTTGCTTTTAATGCTACCAAAACACCTGCATCAAATAAAATTTGTGATGCTTGCACTCCCATAGACATATTCAACGGCAATCCAAATTTAGCTTCGCTGTATTTATCTCTTGGTCTATTTTGATAGGCTACAAAAGCAGGCGTGTCTATTTTAAAAAAGCTAAACGACGAACCAAAATTAAACGCATTGGCATCTAATCGAGATTTTGGCACCACAAATAAATATTGAAATTGTCCCGTTGCCTTTACTTGTGGTCGAGCAATCCCCACGATTTCATTATTTTTTTCTATTTGCATTTGCTCATCTAACAATGCATTTTTCATTTTTGGTTGATTTTTTATTGCATATTCAATGCAATCTTTCAACAACATTTTCGATTGGCCTTCTACTTTTACAATGGCAGTGGCTAACAATAAAAATAATACTATTTTATTCTTCATACTTAATATTTAACTTTAAACAAATTAGGGATATAACATTTTTCAGTTTCTTTATTCAAATATTTATTGATCATTTTATGCCCTTTAATCGTGGCTATGCCATACATATAATGCACAAATAATTCATTATTAACTTCTATGATATTAAATTTATCTTGAGGATACACATTATTGTGAAACACAATCATCCCAGACTCTAATCTAAAACGAGAAACCACTTCTACATTTACATCACTTCTATACAATCCTTCTGCAATACCCTGTTTTAAATTTTCTATAATATCAGTCAGCATATGTTCTCGCTTAAACGTTTCTAAATATTGATAAGCCGCTGGATAGTATCGTTGCAAATCCATGTAGCTAACCATGTTTAAACCGCGCAACATTTTTTCCATAATCGTGATTACATTGATTAGCTGCTCAATCGCATTTTTTGATGATTTGAGTGCAGCGTCTGTTTCCGATCGATTGGTTTCTAACATGTATTTGACAGATTCTAACACCAACGCATCTTTATTTTCAAACTGCTCATACAGTGTCTTTTTAGAAATGCCTATCTGACGAGCCAAGTCGTCCATGGTCACATTTTTAAAGCCTAACTGCCTAAACTGATTATAGGACGCTTTAATAATATGTTGTTTTTGTTCAATCACGAGGCAAAACTATGGAAACTTTTAATACACTAAAAGTTTCCATTGTTTATTTTATGTTATTTACTATCAATTTTTATTATTGAACCCTATGTTTAATAACTGTCTATTTCTGCGATTCATATTCATTCTTCTCCCAAAAAAAAATGCTTAATGAGCATAAGTCATTAAGCATTTACATTGTATTAGTTGAAAGCATTATTTGCCATGACAAGCTTTGAATTTTTTACCGCTTCCACAAGGACATGAATCATTGCGACCAATTTTAGGCTCTAAACGACGCACTGGCTCTGCCTTAACATCTGCAGTGGATGTTGAATTGCTAAAATAATCGCTGCTATTCGCTCCATAACTATCCCCAGCTTCATCAATTTCTTCTTTATTAGAAATCATGCGACTCATATCTGTTTTTGCTACTTCTGCTTGTTGAATATCTTGCTCTTCTTGCATTGGTATTCCACTGCGCATCAAGAATGAAACGATTTGTTTATTTGTTATCGCAATCATTTCTTTAAACAAATTGAAGGCCTCAAATTTATAAATCAATAAGGGATCTTTTTGCTCATAACTAGCCAATTGCACACTTTGTTTCATCTCATCCATTTGACGTAAATGGGTTTTCCATGCGTCATCAATTAAACTTAAAGTAATTTGTCTTTCTAATGAATGAATTAAATCTCTTCCTTCTGAGTCTATACTTTTTTTCAATGGAGCAACTATTTGCAACCCTCTGTGACCATCAGTAAACGGCACAGCAATATTGTCAATTCGTTGGCCATTTTGCTGATAAATATTTTTCAATACCGGCACCGTATTTTCACATATGAATGCTTTTTTACGATCGTAGAAATCAAGCAATTCTTGATATAACTTTTCCGTTAATTGAAGCGCAGGAATTTTTAAAAAATCTTGTTCTGAAATACTCGGCTCAAATGCAAAATCTCTTAAAACTTCAATTTTAAATTCTTCGTAGTTTCTATTCGTATCAAATTGAGAAGCTATTAAATTACAACTATCATAAAATGCATTGTCTAAATCTACCGCCAAACGCTCTCCAAATAAGGCATTGCGACGACGAGAATAAATAACTTCACGCTGAGAGTTCATTACATCATCATACTCTAATAAACGTTTACGTATACCAAAGTTATTTTCCTCTACTTTCTTTTGTGCACGCTCAATGGATTTTGAAATCATACCGTGTTGAATAACATCCCCATCTTTATGACCCAATTTATCCATCCAACCTGATAGTTTTTCACTACCAAATAAACGCATTAAATCGTCTTCCAAAGAAACATAAAACACCGAACTTCCTGGATCTCCCTGACGACCTGCACGTCCACGAAGTTGTCTATCTACCCGACGACTTTCATGACGCTCTGTACCTATAATGGCCAATCCGCCTGCTGCTTTTACCGAGTCTGCTAATTTAATATCCGTACCACGACCAGCCATATTGGTAGCTATCGTTACCGCTCCTTGCATCCCTGCTTCAGCAACTACTTGTGCCTCACGAGAGTGTTGTTTCGCATTCAATACATTATGTGGTACTTTATCAAACGTCAACATTTTACTCAATAATTCTGACACCTCAACCGATGTTGTACCCACCAAAACCGCACGACCTTGCTCACGCATTTTTTTCACTTCCTCAATAACTGCTCGGTATTTTTCACGCTTGGTTTTGTATACTAAATCGTCTTCATCTTTACGAGTAATAGGACGATTAGTAGGAATCGTTGTTACGTCTAATTTATAAATTTGCCAAAACTCTCCTGCTTCTGTTTCGGCCGTTCCTGTCATACCCGCTAACTTGTGGTACATTCTAAAAAAGTTCTGTAAAGTAACCGTAGCAAAGGTTTGTGTAGAAGCTTCCACATCTACATTTTCTTTTGCTTCCAAGGCCTGATGCAATCCATCGCTGTAGCGACGACCATCTAAAATACGACCTGTTTGCTCATCTACAATTTTTACTTTGCCATCCATCACCACATATTCTTGGTCTTTATCAAATAAAGTGTAGGCTTTCAATAATTGTTGAATGGTATGAATTCGATCTGCTTTCAAAGAGTATTCTTGCAAGAAAGCATCTTTCATTTTTAATTTTTCTTCTGTCGAAACTGTTGCATTTTCAATCGCAGCTAAACCGGTAGAAATATCTGGCATCACAAAGAAATTAGCATCTTGCACCGTGCTCGTCATCAATTGAATACCCTTTTCTGTTAAATCTACTTGATTTTGTTTTTCATCTATCGTAAAATACAATTCAGCATCTACTTTCGGCATGTTTTTTTGTTGATCAGCCAAATAGTAATTTTCTGTTTTTTGTAAAATTTGTTTAATCCCCACTTCACTCAAAAACTTAATAGTAGATGAGTTTTTAGGCAATCCTCTGTATGCTCTCAACAAGGCCATACCACCGCCTTCTTTATCATCGTTACCTGCAGCAATTAATTTTTTAGCTTCAATCAAAAAGGTGTTTACTACTTTTCGTTGTGCTTCTACTATAATTTCGATACTTGGTTTCAATACTTGAAACTCTTGATCATCGCCTTTAGGCACCGGGCCCGAAATAATTAAGGGCGTACGTGCATCATCAATTAATACACTATCTACCTCATCCACCATGGCAAAATGCAACTTACGTTGTACCATTTCTGCAGGGGTATGCACCATATTATCCCGTAAATAATCGAAACCAAATTCATTGTTGGTACCATAGGTAATATCAGCCAAATAGGCATTTCTACGCTCTTCTGAGTTTGGTTGATGTTTGTCGATGCAATCTACTGTTAAGCCCAACCACTCAAACAAAGTTCCGTTCCACTCACTATCTCGTCGAGCCAAATAGTCATTTACCGTTACCACATGCACTCCTTCGCCAGCTAATCCGTTTAAGTATGAGGGCAAGGTAGAAACCAAGGTTTTACCTTCCCCTGTTGCCATTTCAGAAATTTTTCCTTCATGTAAATTATATCCTCCAATCAACTGCACATCATAGTGAACCATGTTCCATGTAACAGGCGCTCCTGCAGCCATCCAGGTCGTTTGGAAAGTACATTCATCGCCTTCAACAGAAATATAGTCTTTTTTTACCGCCAAGTTTCGATCTAAATCGGTTGCTTTACTTACCAATGTGTCATTGATTGAAAAACGACGAGAGGCTTCTTTTACAGTAGCAAATGCTTCAGGTAAAATTTGCAACAAAACTTCTTCTAATTGCTTGTCTTTGTCTTTAATTAAACGGTCTATCTCTTTGAAAATATCATTTTTTACATGTATGTCAACAGTATTTTCTGCTTCTTCTTTTTTAGCCGCAATTTTGTCTGCAATCTCTTTGGTATATTCCTTGATTCGGTTTCTGAAATCAGTCGTTTTGCCCCTCAACTCATCATTGCTAATCGATTGATACGAATTAAAATGTTGATTAATTTGGTCGATAACTGGAGCTAACTTCTTTACATCTTTTTCTGACTTACTGCCTCCAAATAATTTATTAATGAAATTTAACATAGTTCTTGTTTAAGTATATTGTGAATCGTTTTCGATTGTTATTTTAATTAGTTTTTTATTTCAAATTGTGTGCTAATATCATTTTAATGACAAGCTGGCACAAAGGTTCGCAAATATAAGACTTTAAGCCATTATTTACGTTTTGAAAGCGACATATATTCTGTAAGGAAAATAGTTTGGTACTATCCCTCCAGGTCGGCTTGTTCTCTCCCAATCAAACCTTGCATGAGGATTTCCATCTTCTGCATGATGATTTTCAAGTGCTACACCGTAACTACATCTTTCTGCATAGCAAATAATGCAATCTGCATGGCTATTTAAAAACCTTACACAGCCATTTGTACTTTCTGCATAGGCATTTTCACTTCCTGCACTGCCTATTAAATAGTTTGCAAAGTCCTTTTCATTGTCTGCACAGCCTGTTGCATAGCTTGCACGGCTTATTTCATTGCTTGCACAACTTAAAATCGTTATTGATTTTCAAAACCTAGATCTGAAATTCATCAAATTCAGTGTTTATTTTTTATAAAAACCATTGGCTTTTATGTCGTTTCTTACTTCATCGCTTACAAGATAGCGAATCGATTTTTTTTCTTTAATGAGTTTGCGAATATAGGTCGATGAAATGTCTAACAAAGGAGCATTTACCACTTCAATGTTTTTGCTGAGCGACAAATCAATTGTAAAACCGTGTCGGTTATACACAATAATTTTGTGGTTTTTAAGCAAGGTCTCGTAGTTTTTCCACTTCGTAATATTCTGGAAACTATCTCCTCCCATGATAATTGAAAATTCGTGTTGAGGATATTTATCGGCTAAATATGAAAGCGTGTCAATGGTATAAGACGGACGAGGCAATGAAAATTCTATATTGCTGGCTTTAAACTTGGTTTCGTTTTCGATGGCCAACTGCACGAGGTGTAAACGATGGTTTTCATTTAAAAGCGCACTGCTCTCTTTTAAAGGATTCTGGGGCGATACCACAAACCAAATACGTTCAACATCGCAATGATGCAATACATGATTGGCAATGATGCAATGTCCTAAATGAATTGGATTGAAACTTCCGAAGTATAAGCCTATTTTCATATTTATGTACGATTACCCTTTTTTTATTTTTGAATGTTTTCGATGCTTGATTGGTTGGGATACACATGTTTCCACCTTCGATGCGACCAAAGCCAATTCTCAGGTTGACGTTGAATACTTTCCTCTAAATAACGAACATAGGCTTCTGTGATTTCTCCTTCTTTTGTTTGATTCGGATGCTCAAATGCCAACTTCATTTTTATTTCATAATAGCCTCTTTTTATTTTTACGATTTCTCCAAAATATACCAAATTGTTGTAACGCCGTGCAACAAACTCAGGACCTTTGAAAAAGGCGGTTTTGCGATGAAAAAAATCGTTCCAAGATACGCGTTTAGAATCGCTCGGATTTTGATCGGCTATAAAACCCCATAAAACTGCTTCATTTTGAACTTTTGCAACTTCGTTTTGCATTTGCTGAACAGGTATTAATTTCATGCCAGCCCTGCTTCTTATCTTATAAAATATTTGATCAAAAGCCTTGTTCGTCAGGGGTAAATAAATTCCTGTAAATCGGCGGGGTGCATGCCAATTGCAAATGAGTGTACTCCACTCCCAATTGAATTGATGAGACATGAATGCCTGCCCATTTCGGTTTTGAGTAGTCATTGTATCAAATACATCCCAGTTACATGTTATTCTTTTATCGAGTGCTTTTTTTGAAATAGAAAACATTTTTATAGTTTCAAAAATGCTGTCACATAAATTATGATAGTATTTCTTTTCAATTCGTAAGCGCTCCTCTGCTGTTTTCTCAGGAAAGGAATGGCTTAAATTAGATTGAACCACACGAACCCTGTATTTAAAAACCGTGTATAATAAAAAATACAATATATCAGACAAGCAATAGAGTATTCTTAATGGCAGTAAAGAAAACAAATAGAATATTGCATATAAAATAAGATACATAAGTTTTGTAAAAAGCGATTGAGCATGTAAATTTAAGCATTCATATGGCTTTTCTTCAAATAAATAATAAATAGTCTTTCTGCGATCTATATTTAAATTATAACATAATATTGGCAAATGCACTTAGACTAACAAGAAAAAGTTAATGCAAATTTGTAGCTATGAAAATGGGAAATATCTTTTTGATTTTGTTGTTGTTAAGCTGTAGTCAATTAGCTGCATTGGATAAAAGCAGCGCATATATTATGTTGTATGCTCAAGAAACAAGCATCGAACTAAAAAATGACCATCCCATTTGTAAGACAGAATATAAAATAAACTTCAAATTCAATGATGAAAATTCATTGAAATTATACCGCAGTTACCCAATCTATTATTCTTATTTCGATAAACTAGAAAACCTAACTGTATACACCAAAAACCCTACATCGAATGGAAAGTTTAATAAAATTGAAATGAAAGATTTCAAAAAAAGCAATGCCAGTAGAGGTTCTATTTTTTACAGCGATCAAATAAAAGTTGATATCGATTTTTTAGGTTTAACGGTTGGCTCCGAAGCCTATATTTCATACACCATGACCACCGATGAATTGCACTTTACAGATCCCATGACCTTTCGATATTATTTACCCATTGAAACCTTGCAATACAAATTGACGATTCCTACGAATGTCAGTGTTTCTTTTATCGAGAAGAACATGCCACCGAATTTTGTCACATACACCAAACAAGAAAAAAAGAATACCACCATTCACCAATGGAGTGCAAACCAGGTTGAACCAGAAAAATCATACGAAAATGCGCCTGCATTGTTTTACTACACGCCTCATATTTTATATAAAGTAAATGACTATACCATCGATGGTATTAAAAAAAACATATCCAACTCAAGCGATGATTTATTTCAATGGTATGCAAACAACATCAAAGACGTTAATAAAAATGCCTCTGAAAAAATTAAAATCCTTGCCGACTCAATCACCAAAGGTTGTGTATCGGAAATACAAAAAGTAGAAAAAATTTATAATTGGGTAAAATCAAATATTCGATATGTAGCCTTTGAAAATGGAATGGAAGGATTGGTGCCGAGAGAAGCCGAAGCAATTTACACAAAGCGTTATGGCGATTGCAAAGATATGAGCAGTATACAATTTGCTTTATTAAGAGCCTCCAACATTCCTGCCCATTTAACCTGGATAGGCACAAGAAGCATACCCTATACCTACAGCGAAGTGCCCTTAAAAAATACCGACAACCACATGATAGCAGCCTATAAAAATGGGAATGAATGGATTTTTTTAGATGCTACTGATCCCAACGGATTATTTGGTTTGCCCACAGACGAAATTCAAGGTAAACAAGCTATGATAGGATTAACAGACAGCACCTATGAGCTTGCAATGGTTCCTGTAGTAACGGCAAAAATAAATACCATAAATGAAGTAAGCCATTTAAATATAAACAATAATGATGTGGCAATTCATATGGTGTCAGTATTGGGTGGTTCATTTGCAGGTAATTTTGCCAATCAAATTCATTATTTAACCGAAAAAGAAAAAGAAGAAAATGCAAAGGGTATTGTAAAGTCGATAAGCAACAATGCGATTTTGAATAACTATTCATTTACTTCCAAAGAAGAAAATAAAACACCCAAAACAACCTTTGATTTCACAATTAAAGATTATGTAAAAGAGGTAGGCAATGAAAAATATATCAATCTACTGTTAGAAAAAGTATTTATGAATAATCATATTACTGAAGAAAATAGAACAGTTCCTTACTCGTTTAGTTTAAATATAAACAACCCAAAAACGTATATTTTAGAGATTCCAGAAAATTACAAAGTAACTTTCAAACCAGAAAACACTTCTTTTAAAAATGAAAATTTTGGTTTCGAAATCAACTACCAATTAGAAAAAAATCAACTGATTTGCAATCAAACACTGTATGTAAATTTCCCCAATTTATTAATGCCGCCTGAACAATTTAATGCTTGGAATGGTTTTATCAAAATGCTAAATAAAGCATATAAGGAATCGGTTATATTAGAAAAGAAAATAAAATAAATAATGAAAAAAACAGGACTCTTCCTATTCCTATATCTGCTTTCAGTGGGAATCAATGCACAACGATTAAATATAAATTGGGAGTCTAATCCAACGATACACCAAATTAAAAATGAACTTTTTTTGAAAGAAAGTGCCATCATTATCAAAGAAGTGAATCAATATGAAGTCAGCAAAGATTTAAGAAATCAATTAGTTTTCACGCATAGATTTCATAGAATTATCAGAACCAATGATGAGAAAGGAATTGAAATGTTTAATAAAATAAAAATTGGATACAATGAAGCCAATCCAATTATTTTAATAAAAGCTCGAACCATTTCACCGAGTGGTAAAGTAATCGAGTTGGCTGCAAATGCATTTAAAGATGTAAAAGAAGAGAATGGAAACTTCAGTAAAATATTTGCGCTCGAGGGTGTTGAAAAGGGTTCTGAAATAGAATTTATTGTATATGAAAGACGGCCATTTATGCCATTTGGCACAGAGTATTTGCAGGATGAAATGCCGGTTATGGAAAATTGGTTTGAGATTGTCAGTGATGCAAATTTAATTTTTGACATCAAAGGATACAATGATGTCATAATAGAAAAAGATACAGTTGTAAATAATAAAAATAGTTTTTTAGCGTACATAAAAAATAAAGCCGGATTAAAAGAAGAAAAATATGCTTCGTACGTTTCTCATTTTGCCAGAGTGGAATATTCATTAGCCAATAATTTAGAAGAAAAAAAGAGAGGGGATCGCTTATTTGATTGGGATGATTATTTTAGCTTAGTTTACAGAGAAAATACAAATTTTTCAGACAAGGATATAAAAGCAGGAATCAAATTAATAGACAATCAAGACTTCCGAAGTTGCAAACTCATAATTGAAAAAATTAACTGGATAGAGAATTTTATAAAAACTTCATTTCAGCAACAAGAGGTAGTACAATCGAAAGATGCAGACGAAATTTCTTTTATAATAAAAAACAAACTAACCAATGAGAAAGGGATAAAAAAACTATTTTCATTACTTTTTACTATCAGTCGAGTTAATTTCCAAATTGGCTTCACTACCAATCGATTTGTCAAATCATTGGATACCGACTTTATCAATCCAGACAATTTAACCTCTTGTGTTTTTTATTTTCCTGATATAAAACAATACCTAGCGCCTAACGAACCATTTTACAGAGTGCCATACACCCCTTCCACTTGGCATGAAAATAATTGTTTGTTTACTAAAGATTCTTTGCAACTTATTCGTGCAGAAAAAAGAACAATTCCACAAACTGATGCTAAATTAAATTACACCAATCATGATGTACATGTACTTTTTAATGCCGATTTAGATACTGCTATTATTCAAATGAAAAATACTTTTCAAGGACAAAATATGGTAGAAATATTACCTGGCTTTGTTTTATTTGACAATGAAAAAAGAGATGAAATTGCAAAAGAGATGATTCGAATAAGTGATAAAGAGGAGAAAATAAGTGATTTCAAATATGAAAATAATGATTTCAAATATTTAACGATGGAAGACAAACCGCTAAAAATAAGTGCCACAATCTATGCTACCAATCAAATTGAAAAAGCGGGCAACAAATATTTATTTAAAATTGGTGAATTAATAGGACGACAAGCGGAAATGTATCAAGAAAACGAAAGACAATTTGATATCGAAATTCCCAATCCTCATCAATATACTAGAAATATAGAAATAGATATTCCTGCTGGCTACAAAGTAAATAATTTGGATAAATTAAATATGAATGTAGTTGCAAATTATCAAGGAAAAGAAACCTGCAAATTTGTTTCAAAATACACCCTCAAAGATTCAAAATTAGCCGTAAATGTATTTGAAACATACAACGATAGCTATGTATCAAAAATTGTATATGAAGATTATAAAAAAGTAATTAATGCTGCAGCCGATTTCAATAAAATCGTAATTATACTCGAGAAGCTATAATCTTATTTTGCATCCATTTCATAAAATTCTTTATTGGTCCTAAACATTTTTTCTACCGATTCTTTATCTATTGACAAGAAATCTTGTTGATTTAACAGCCCATAAAAAATATTGAAATCATATGTTACATTATCAATTGTGATAATACTTTTAGTGTCTTGACTTTTGGGTTTAAAATAAATTCTCAACGTTTCTGTTTTTCCATTTTTTCGTTTCAAAGTAACTGTACCTAATTGTCGGCCATTTTTAATAACAGAGTCTTTGAAAATATAGCTCGTTTCAAAACCATAGCAATATAATTTTTCATAAAAACCTACATAGGTATTTAACCGTTTTCTGTTTAATGGATGAGTTGTTTGAAAAGCACTTTCTAACAGGATAGAATCTTTATTATACACCGTAAAATTATATTGCGTAGAATCTTTATAAACTACATCTATTTTTTCAACAGGATTCGGCGAAAAAAACAACTGATTAGTTCTCCATTGAGATATACCAGTCATATATCGAATCCCTACAAAGGTATTTTGAAGTGGGAGCTTGATAATAAATGGTCGTTTGGCACCTTCCATAAGCATATAGGTTAAGTTGTTAGCTGCCTGATTTTTAGCAACATAAAATACATGCGTTTTCTTTTCCTTGGTATAAATTTCTACTTTTGTACTGTTCGTACTAAGCTCTTTTATGGCTTCGTCATGAACATTTAAACTAACTGGATTAGAAACTTTTTGTTCATACATAGTGGTTAGTAATAAATTCACCGCGTCCATTCTAGGAATCAGCGTATCATTTAGTTTCCAAGCATTTTCTGTTCGATCTAATTTGATATTTTCATCTTTCATACTAGATAAAAATATGGTTGTAATATTGGCTGTATCTTTTATATGAAAATTCGCTTCTTTGCGAGAAAATTCATTTCCACGATCTGTGAAAACAAAAAAATAAGTCAGAACAGTAAGCAAGACTAGTATTGATAAATACAGAAGATTTTTTTTCATGGTACAAATGTAAGTACTTGAAAGTAATATCTCGAATAGTTACTGAGTATAAAATAATACTTATTGCATATAGCAAGAATCTACTATTTATAATAGATGCGCTGAGACAATACCTTTACCTTTGATAAAAATTTATAAAATGAATAAATATATTATCATGGGAATACTATCATTCTTGTTTGCTTCTAAAGAATTAGATGCGCAATTTAAATCGGTTTATGACTTCAAAGTAGAATCTTTAGATGGAACCACAATTGATTTAGCTAAATATAAAGGAAAAAAAATATTGATAGTCAATACCGCTTCCAAATGTGGCTTTACCCCACAATATAAAGGACTGGAAGAGCTTTATGAAAAAAACAAAGGCAAGCTAGTAATTATTGGTTTTCCTGCCAACAACTTCTTATTTCAAGAGCCCGGCAAAAATGCTGACATTCAAACTTTTTGCCAACGAAATTATGGAGTTACCTTCCCTATGGCTGCAAAAATTTCAGTAAAAGGAAAAGACATGCATCCTTTATATGTTTACTTAACTCAAAAAAAATACAACGGTTTCAGCGATAACTCAGTTAAATGGAATTTTCAAAAATACTTAATTAACGAGCAAGGGAAATTGGTGGCTGTTTTTTCACCCAATACCGATCCAATGAGTGAAGAAATTTTAAATGCAATCAAAAAGTAATACTTTCGCAACTCATTATTATGCCTCTCAGAATGAGCTGTTTAATAATAAATCAAACTAACATAATTTCAATACATGCAACTTTCAGATTTATACAAAAAAGCACAAAACTTTGAATTTTTAACTGTTGAAGAAGGAATTTATCTTTTTGAGAATGCCCCTTTAGCCGAGTTAATGCACATTGCGAATGAGCTTCGCAAAATTCAAGTGCCACATGGCAAAATTACTTGGCAAATAGATAGAAATGTAAATACGACCAATGTGTGTATTGCAAATTGTAAATTTTGCAATTTCTATAGAATCCCAGGTCATCCTGAAGCCTACATTACCGATATTGAAACATACAAAAAGAAAATTGAAGAAACCATTAAATGGGGAGGAGACCAATTGTTATTACAAGGTGGCCATCATCCAGAATTAGGCCTTCAATTTTATGTCGATTTATTTAAAGAGCTTAAATCCTTATATCCAAGTATTAAGTTACACACGCTTGGACCACCTGAAATTGCGCATATTACGAAGCTAGAAAAAAGCTTGCCTAATGGCCAAGCAACCACCCATACCGATGTATTAAAAGCATTGAAAGAAGCAGGAATGGACAGCTTGCCAGGTGCAGGTGCAGAAATATTAAACGACCGCGTACGCCGATTAATATCGAAAGGAAAATGTGGTGCACAAGAGTGGTTAGATATTATGAGAGCTTGCCATCAATTAGATATTACTACATCAGGAACCATGATGTTTGGCCACGTTGAAACAATACAAGAACGCTTTGAACATTTAGTTGATATTCGCCAAGTACAAAGCGAAAAGCCCGAACATGCAAATGGCTTCTTGGCATTCATCCCATGGACTTTTCAAGATGTTGATACACTATTAGCTAAAATAAGAAGAGCGAAAAACGATACCACTTCGGAAGAATATATTCGAATGATTGCTATGAGCAGAATCATGTTGCCTAATGTTAAAAACATTCAAGCTTCTTGGCTAACGGTTGGTAAAGAGGTTGCACAAGCTTGTTTATATGCTGGCGCAAATGATTTTGGAAGTATTATGTTGGAAGAAAATGTAGTGAGTGCGGCTGGTGCACCTCATCGTTTCACCTATAAATCTATCCAAGATGCTATTAAGGATGCAGGATTTGAGCCTCAACTTCGTACACAAAAATATGAATTCAGAGAATTGCCCAACATGATAGAAGAGCAAATTATTGATTATTAATTCAATTTTTTATACCTCAATCGTAAGCTGTTTATTATTAATATAATATCACTGAATCCCATGATTGCGGCTCCCCAAGTAGGCGTCAAATAACCGGTTGCTGCAAAAGGTATAGCTACAACATTGTAAAAAAATGCCCAAAACAAATTTTGTTTAATTGTCAAATAGGTTTGTTTACCTAACTCAATGGCTGTAGGCAAATTGGATAATTTATTTTTCAGCAATAAAACTTGAGCACTTTGCATGGCAATTTGAGAAGCATCACTTAATGAGATGCCAATATGTGCTTTTGCTAATGAAGGCGCATCATTAATGCCATCGCCTACCATCGCTGTATATCCTCGTTGCATGATAGTATCTAATATTTTCATTTTTTGTTGAGGGAGCTGTTCACTGTATACTTCATCTATGTGAAGTTCTTTAGCTAGTCGATCGCATTTTTCCTTTCTATCACCGCTCAACATAATCGTTTTAAATCCTTTTAGGTGAAGCGATTGGATAACTAATTGAGTATCTTCTCTCAACTCATCTTTCATATCGATCCATCCTACTTGCACCTTATTTTTAAAAACATATAAATCATGCCGTATTTCCTCTGTATTATTGGGCAATAATCGATAAGAACCTATTTGCCATAAATTACCCTGCTCATCTTCAGCTGATATGCCAATCCCTTTTATTTCTTGAATAGCGTTTAAAGAGTAATTGTTAAAAGACCATTCTTTTACAATGCTCTGTGCAATTGGATGGGATGAATGTTGTTCCAAAGCTGATACCATCTCTTTGAACTCAGATTCTAATATAGTTGATTCAAATTGATTGATGATGAGCTTTCCTGTTGTAAGCGTTCCTGTTTTGTCAAAAACAATCTGTTGAATATCTTTAAATCTTTCTAAAGTATCACCGCCTTTTATTAAAATTCCATTGCGTGCGGCTCTTCCTAATCCTACCATGATAGCTGCAGGCGTCGCCAAACCCATGGCACATGGACAAGCAATCACCATTACTGCAATCATTCTCATCAAACTACTTTGTATACTTTCATCAAATACAAAGTGATTTAAAACAAAAGTTAGCATCGCTACACCCACAACCACAGGCACAAAAACAGCACTTATTTTATCAGCCAATTTTTGCATAGGTGGTTTGGCTGCTTGTGCTTGATTCACCAAATGGATAATATTGGCTATGACACTTTTGTTGCCAACAGCGGTTGCTTTTACTCGTATCGAACCATCTGTAACAATGGTTCCTCCAATCACAAAATCATTTTCTACTTTTAGTTCTGGCAAACTTTCGCCAGTCATCATGCTTTCATCAATGGCAGCTTGCCCTTTAATAATAATACCATCTACAGGAATTTTGTCTCCTGTATTAACTAAAACCACATCGTCCTTTTTTACAAATTCATTCTCTGTTTCTACAATGGTTTCTTTTCCAATACTGTCTGTAAAAATTATTTTTGCTTTTGATTTTTGATATTTCATTAGCTCTTGAATAGAAACAGCAGTACTTTTTACAGAGTATTCTTCTAAATAATTTCCAGCCAATACCAGCGTGATGATAGATGCAGTAGTTTCAAAAAATAAATAATTATGCACTTGAGTTGGAAATAATATCCAACCAATGATGCTATAAAAAAATGCAGCACTTGCTCCAATAAAAACCAATACATCCATATTAGGGATACAGTTTTTTAAAGAACGAAAAGCACTTTTGCCAAAAAAAATAAGTCCAATAATATACACAGGCAAGGTGAATATAAATTGTAGATAAGGATTGTGGAGTGGCGTCCAATCGATAAACATATGCAACATCAATGGCACCCAAAATAAAAATGAAATCAATAAATATCTCTTCACTTTAGAATGACTTTTTGCTAGTTCGCCCTCTTTAGTTTCTTCTTGTACTTTAAAACCCAAATCATGAATGCCTTCTAATAATTTAGATTCTATGTTTTCATCATCAATATCAAAACTAAGGTCCCCTGTTGAGGCATTGGCCACCGCATTGCTTGCTCCATGTTTCGTTAAATACGTAGTGATTGTCAATGCACAGTTGCCGCAAGTCATTCCATCAACTTTACATTGTACTGATTTACTCATTGCACAAAGCTACGAAAATACAAATAGTCTTTGTGTTACTTTCGTTTCATTGATTACATTTGCTAAATGAATATTCGGTATCATATTGAGGATATAAATACGGTAGCAAAACAGTTTTTAGATGATTTTAAACACAACCGCTGCTTTGCATTTTTTGCTGAAATGGGCAGCGGCAAAACAACATTTGTACATGCATTGTGCAAAGCATTGCAGGTGACCGACAACATTTCTAGCCCCACGTTTTCAATTATCAATGAATACGAAATTCCGAAAGCGAACAATAAAATCATTCACATGGATTGGTATCGACTAAAAAACACAGAAGATGCCATAGAAGCAGGTGTGCAAGATGTAATGCAGAATAAACAAGATTATATATTTATAGAATGGCCTGAAATAGCCCTAGAATTACTGCCTACAAATTGTATTCGGGTTTTTATCAATATAGTGAGTGAATCAGAAAGAGAAATTACAACTTCTTAAAATCACTCATGTTGATCATTCCCTCCTCCCCATTTGGAAGAATAATGCGTATTCCAAATTTATCAACTCCGTTATACTCAACTTCCACTCCTTCTGATAAAATCACAGGATTTTTGTCTGTATATTTTTTAAAGAAATTGGTTTGATGAATAATGATACCATGATAATGATATGTTTCATTGATATATTTTACCAACATAAAAAATATTGAAACGATAGATATGACAAACAAACTTATCGTTACTTTTTTTGAAATCAATAATCCAGATTTTATTATTTTGAAAAATAAAATAAACATGGCTATTAAAAACGAAAAGAGTGCAATGAGTGCCCAAACATTTACTGAGAATAAATTATACCCTGCTTTCCACCAGCGAATGAAAAAGATGTCTTTATGAGCATAAATTGGTTCTTTAATTTTATTTTGAGCTAAAGTTAAATTGTCTTGTATATTAATATTATGCTCTAATTGCAATGCTTTTTTATAGCACCAAATTGCCAAGCCAATTTTCCCAGTTCTATAAAATGAATTGCCTGCATTGTAAAATAAATTAGGACTTAAATAGCTATCATTGATTAATTGAGAATATAAAACAGAAGCGCTGTCGTACATTTTATTATGATACAATTGATTTGCTTTTTCGAACATCATATTGCTTTCTGCTTTGCTTTCAATAGCAAATAAGAAAAAGAAAAAAGTTATATAAATAATCTTATTCATTAGGATAATTCGTTTTCTAATTTACCTATTAATTTGAATGCATCACTGTATGTTTGGTGCATTTTTAATGTGCCGCTATCAGGCGAATACAATGCCATTTCACATTCATTGGTTACTCTAAATAATTCAATTTGTAATTCGCT